>JAIXXW010000072.1 GCA_027490555.1 Comamonadaceae bacterium
AGCAGCACTTCGGTGCGGATGGCTTCGATTTCGGGGACGATCAGGTCGGGCTGGTAGCGGGCGATGGCCGCGCGCAGCGGGGCTTCATCGAGCATGCTGAAGACACAAAACTCGTCGGCCACCTGCATGGCCGGCGCGCCCGCGTAGCTGTCGCAGGCGATGACGTGGCAGCCCAGGCGCTTGGCGCTGATCACGAATTCTTTGCCGAGTTCGCCCGAGCCGAGCAAGAGAATTTTTTTCACGATGGGTCCTGCTGGAAGCGGGTGTACAGGGCTTGCATTTGCGAGACCGTCAGGCGGTTGCCGTGTTGGCTGACCACGGCTGCGGCGGTGCGGTTGGCCAGGGCGGCCGATCGTGCCGGCGTGAGGCCGTGGGTGATGCCGAACAAAAAGGTTCCGGCAAACATGTCGCCTGCGCCGTTGGTGTCGACCGCCTGGGTGGGCACGGCGGGGACTTCGGTGCGTTGGTCGCCTTGCAACACGATGCAGCCCTGGGGCCCACGGGTCAGGCACACGGTTTGGGCCAGGGGCGCGAGCTGGGCGAGGACCGTGTCCAGGTCGGTGCTGCCGCACCAGGTCTGGGCTTCTTCTTCATTGGCAAACAGGTAGTCCAGACCGTCGCCGATCATGGCCTCCAGGCCTGCTTTGCAGAAATTGATCATGCTCACATCGCTGAGCGTGAGGGCCGTGGCCACCCGGTGCTCCAGGGCGATCCGGCGACCTTCCACCGCGGCTTGCAGGCCAGTGGGCGAGGCGGCCAGGTAGCCTTCCATGTAATAGATGCGGGATTTGGCGATGTCCTGCGGGTGCAGGGCGCTGCTGTCCAGTTGCGATGTGGCGCCCAGAAAGGTGCACATGCTGCGCTCGGCATCAGGTGTGACCAGCACCATGCAGCTGCCGGTCTGGCCTGCGCTGGGGCGGGTGTGGCTGAGGTTGGTGGCCACGCCGTTGGCCAGCAGGTCTTGGGTGTAAAACTGGCCCAGCTCGTCGTCGGCCACCCGGCAGGAATAAAAAGCCTTGCCGCCCAGTTGCGCCAGCGCCACCACCGTGTTGCCCGCCGAACCGCCGCCGGTGCGCCGAGCATGCAGGCCTTGCACATGGGTGAGCAATTGGGCACGTTGGGGGGTGTCGATCAGCGTCATGTGCCGCTTGCTCACGCCCATGGCGCCCAGCAGCGCGTCAGAAACTTCGTATTCGGTATCGACCAGGGCATTGCCGATGGCGTAAAGGTGGTAATGGGACATGGTCGTGGGGCGCTGAAAAAAAAGACGAGTTTAGCCGTTCGATGGCCGCCACGACCGGACTTTCCCGCATGGGCATGCGCTACATGAGCCCTTGTTCCGCCATGGACAAGGCCTGCCCCTGCCCCACGATGATGTGGTCCAGCACGCGCACATCGACCAGGGCCAATGAGGCCTTCAGGGTCTGTGTCAGGTGTTCGTCGGCCCGGCTGGGTTGGACCGAGCCGCTGGGGTGGTTGTGGCTCAGCACCACGGCGGCGGCCTGGTGGTGCAGGGCGCGCATGACGACCTCGCGCGGGTAGACACTGGTCTGGCTGAGGGTGCCGCGAAACAGCTCCTCCATGGCCAGCATGCGGTTTTGGTTGTCCAGAAACAGCACGGCAAAGACCTCGTGGTTTTTGTGCGCCAGTTGCAGCTGCAGGTAGTGCTTGACGGCATCGGGGGTGTGAAACACCGTGCGGTCTTTCAGGCGCTGGCTCAGGGCGCGGCGGGCGATCTCGAAGACGGCCAGCAGCTCGGCCTGTTTGGCCGGCCCCAGACCTTTGACCGCTTGCAGCGACGCCACCGAGGCGTTCAAAAGCCCGGCCATGCCCTCGGGCCCCAGCAACTCTTGGGACAGCTGGAAGACGGTTTTTCCCGCCATGCCGGTGCGCAGCACAATGGCCAGCAGCTCCACATCGCTCAGGGCCTGCGGGCCACGGGCCAGCAGTTTTTCGCGCGGACGCGCGTCGCTCGGCAAGTCCTTGATGCTCATCGCACGCCCCTCCCTGGAGCCGCCAGCGGTCCAGCTTGCCCCTTGGTTGGGACGGGTTGGCCGGGCTTTTTACAATAGTGGCTTGTTTATGCCTGTTTGGCCGCTTGGGCGGCATTCCAGAAAACCCTTATGGCCATTGTCGAACCCGGTTCCTTTCTGACGCTTCACTACCGCCTGGCAGGGCCGCAGGGGGACATCATCAACACCTTCAATGACAAACCTGCGACCTTGTCGCTGGGTTCGGGCACCTTGTCACCGGCCGTCGAGCAGCGCCTGCTGGGCATGGCCGAGGGCACGCGGGCGGTGCTGGACATTCCGGCGGGTGAGGCTTTTGGCGAACACATTCCCGACATGCAGCAATGGGTGGCCCGCAAGCTGCTGGACCAATTGGGCGACCCGACCGAGCAATACGCGGTGGGCGATGTGGTGCAATTCCCCACGCCCGATGGTCTGGGCTCGTATGCCGGGACGGTGCTGCAAGTGGGCCCAGAGGGCGCGGTGTTGTTTGACTTCAACCACCCGCTGGCCGGTCAGCCTGTGACCTTCGAAGTTGAACTGATTGGAGTGCTGTGATGACCTCTGAAGTGCTTTTGGCAGAGCCCCGTGGCTTTTGCGCCGGGGTGGACCGTGCGATCGACATCGTGGAGCACGCCCTGGCCAAGTTTGGCCGCCCCATCTATGTGCGCCACGAGATCGTGCACAACACCTATGTGGTGAACGACCTGATCGCCAAGGGCGCCATCTTCATCGAGGAGCTGGCCGATGTGCCCCCCGGGGCCACCCTGATCTTCAGCGCCCATGGCGTGAGCCGGGCCATCCAGGAAGAGGCCGAACAACGCGGGTTCAGGATTTTTGATGCCACCTGCCCGCTGGTCAGCAAGGTGCATGTGGAGCTGGCCAAGCTGCACAAAGAGGGTTATGAGTTCATCATGATCGGCCACAAGGGCCACCCCGAGGTGGAGGGCACCATGGGCCAGCTCGACAGCGGCATCCACCTGGTCGAAGACGTGGCAGACGTGGCCAAGGTGCAACCGGCCCAGACGGAACTGCTGGCGGTGGTCACGCAGACCACCCTGAGCGTGGACGACGCGGCCGAAATCGTGGCGGCTGTGCGGGCCCGCTTCCCGCAGGTGCGCGAGCCCAAGCAGCAAGACATTTGCTATGCCACCCAGAACCGCCAAGACGCCGTCAAGCTGATGAGCCCCCTGGTGGATGTGGTGGTCGTGGTGGGCAGCCCCACCAGCTCCAACAGCAACCGCCTGCGCGAGTTGGCCGACCGCCTGGGCACACCCGCTTACATGGTGGACAGCGCGGCCGATTTGCAGGAATCCTGGTTTGACGGGGTCCAAAAAGTCGGGCTGACAGCGGGCGCCTCGGCCCCGGATGTGCTGGTGCAGGAGGTGATCGCACGCCTGCGGACGCTGGGCGCGGTGTCGGTGCGAACCTTGGACGGCATCCAGGAGACCATCAAGTTCCCATTGCCCAAAGGCCTCAAGCTCGATTGAGGCCCGCCCGCTGCCGTGGCGGGGCATCGGGCATCACTACAATCCCATCATGCTTGACATTGTTCTACTCCGCAAAGATCTGGACGCCGCTGTGGCGCGTTTGCAGACCCGTAAAAATCCCCAGCCTTTCCTGAATGTGGCGGCCTTCCGTGCCTTGGAGGGTGAGCGCAAAACCCTGCAGACCCGCACCGAAGAGCTGCAAAGTCAGCGCAACAGCCTGTCCAAACAGATCGGCATGCTCAAGGGCAAGGGCCAGCACGCCGAGGCCGATGCGGTCATGGCGCAAGTGGGGGCCATCAAGGCCGAGCTCGATGCCTCGGCCCAGCGGCTGGAGGTGATCCAGGCCGAATTGCAAACCCTGTTGCTGGCCGTGCCCAATTTGCCCCACGAGAGCGTGCCCGTGGGCAGCGACGAGCAGGGCAACGTGGAAGTGCGCCGCTGGGGCACGGTGCGCGATTTTGATTTCGAGATCAAGGACCATGTGGACATTGGCGAGAAACTGGGCCTGGACTTTGAGACCGGCACCAAGCTGACCGGTTCGCGCTTCACGTTCATGCGCGGTCCGGTCGCCCGTTTGCACCGTGCGCTGGCGCAGTTCATGCTGGATGTGCAGACCGGCGAACACGGCTACACCGAGTGCTACACGCCGTACATCGTGAACGCCGACACCTTGCGCGGCACAGGCCAGTTGCCCAAATTCGAGGCCGACCTGTTTGCCGCCAACAAGGGCGGCCAAGAAGGCGAGGAAAGCCAGGCGCTGTACCTGATCCCCACCTCGGAGGTGACGCTCACCAACATCGTGCGGGACGAAGTGCTGGCCGAAAGCGATTTGCCGATCAAGTTGACCGCGCACACCCCGTGCTTCCGCTCCGAGGCGGGCAGCGGCGGGCGCGATGTGCGCGGCCTGATCCGCCAGCACCAGTTTGACAAGGTCGAGATGGTGCAGATCGTGCACCCCGACCACAGCGACCAGGCCCTGGAAGAGATGACGCGCCATGCCGAAGCCATCTTGCAAAAACTCGGCCTGCCGTACCGCGTGATGAGCCTGTGCACCGGCGACATGGGCTTTGGTGCCAGCAAGACCTATGACCTGGAGGTCTGGGTGCCCGCGCAAAATACCTACCGCGAGATCAGCTCGGTCTCCAACTGCGAGGCTTTCCAGGCACGTCGCCTGCAAGCGCGCTTCAAAAACGCACAGGGCAAGAACGAACTGGTGCACACCCTCAATGGCTCGGGCCTGGCCGTGGGCCGCGCGCTGGTGGCGGTGCTGGAGAATTACCAGAATGCCGACGGCTCGGTCACGGTGCCCGAGGTCCTGCGTCCTTACCTGGGCGGTCTGGAGACCCTGAGGGCCTGATAGAATACCGGCTTCGATGCATCGCACCGTATCCGGAGAGGTGGCAGAGTGGTCGAATGTACCTGACTCGAAATCAGGCGTAGTGGCAACACTACCGAGGGTTCGAATCCCTCCCTCTCCGCCAAAACAAGTCCTGCACACTCGCTCAGCCGGGTTGTCAGGCGCTCAGAGCCCCGATTTTGAAACCATTGTTGTGCGCCATTCGCGAGGGGACTTGTCACGGTTGACCCGATAGAAGACGCTGGGGTCATTCAAGGTCTGCGGTGCTCATGCCTTATTCCTGTACAGCTGACCACACCTTTTCAGCGAGAGGGCTCATCTCAGCCTTTTGCCGGTAAAGGCGTATCTCTATTTCTGACCAGTCGTGGACGGCACGGGTTGCCGGAACCAATTGACCGAGTGTTAACTCTCCTTCAATCAGGCTACGCGGTAGCCAAGCTACACCGCGGCCCTCCAATGCCAATGTCTTGAGCAGGTAGGCGTTGTGGGCGCTGAAGACCACCGACGTTGGCGCGCGGATGGACCGGACTTTGCCCTGATGGGTCCTGGCCAGGATGCGGCCAAGCATGGAGGAGTCGCTGTATTCCAGCAAGGGGACGAGGTCGCTCCCATCGATCCGGTAGATGGCTTGGCCCTTGGCCTTGGGTGCGCATACAGGCACCAACTCGTCCTTTCCCAAAGAATGCATGGGATAGGCTGATTCGTCGAGCTTGGTGGCCACCGCAGCATGTCCATAGCACAGCAAGAACTGCACTTTGCGTTGCAGCATCAGTTCTTCGCAATCGTCGTAGCTGTCAGAGAGAGTTTGAATCTGACCCAGGCGCAGGCGGGATTCCAGTCGGCTGAGCCATCCAGGAAAGAAGGAAAGTGACAAGGAGTGCGTGCTGGCAAAGCGAAGGCGTGCATTGGACTGGTCGTGCGCAGCACGCGCCTTGATGCGGGCAGCCTCCAGGTGGGCGACGATCGCACGGGTGTGATGGAGGAACTCATGCCCAGCGTCGGTCAGGGCCACGGGATGGGAATTTCGGTCCACCAGCACCACGTCAGCCCACTCCTCCAAAGCTCGGATGTGGCGACTGAGGGCAGGCTGAGCGATGTACCGCGCATCGGCCGCGCGTGAGAAGTGCTGGTGGTCTGCCAGTGCCATGAAGTCCCACAGCCACTGCACATCCAGAGGTTTTTGATCAATGCTCATTGGTGTCTTGCGCTCGAAGATAAATACATGCGTTTTTAGTATTGGACCCTGACCGTGGCTGCCGCGACCATAGGACTTTCCCACCTCAACCCTTCCATGAAACAGATCCAAATGCCGCAAATCAGCAACTATCGGGGCATCATCCCCGCTATTTCATGTCCCTTCACCCCCGACCATCGCATCGACGAGCCAGCCCTGCGACGCCTCGCTTCCTGGTTGGCCAGCCATGAGGGTGTGGTCGCCGTCATGACCAATGGCCACACGGGTGAGGTTTTTTCACTGACCCCTGCTGAACGTGCTGAGGTGACGCGCATCGTCGCGGACGAACTCAAGGGCAAGACACCCGTGATTTCGTCCATTGTTTGCGAGGGCCTGAGCGACGCTGCTGATCATGTCCGTGCCGCGCGTGACGCAGGTGCCGTAGCGCTCGATGTGATGCCGCCCCACCATTGGCTGCGATTTGGCTTTAGCGCTGGCCATGCAATGCAGTATTTCGAGGCGATCCACCGCGCCGCTCCCGATTTGGACTTGGTTTGCCACGTCTATCCTGCCTGGACCCGTGCCTCCTACTCCTCGGCGCTGCTTGCTGACTTGGCGCGTCTGCCTTACCTGCAAGCATTCAAGGTCGGCCAGCGCGACATGAACAAGTACGCCCGGGACATCCAGGCCATCCGCGAGGCCGATGCCTCCAAAGCCATTCTGACCTGCCACGACGAATATCTGCTGGCGTCCATGGTGCAGGGCGTGGACGGTGCACTGGTGGGTTTTGCCACATTCATTCCGCAACTGATCATCGACCTGTGGAATGCCGTCAAGGCCGGGGACCTCCACAAGGCCATGGCCGTGCAGGCCATCATCACACCGCTCAAGGACGCGGTCTATGGCGGTGGCGAGCCCACGGGCGAGGCGCACGCGCGCATGAAAGGCGGTATGTATTTGGCCGGTGTGCTGGATGTGCCGACCGTGCGTCCCCCCACCCATGCACCCTCAGAACAGGAAATGGCAGTCCTGCGTGCCGCCGTGGCACAGGCCGGATTGCTCAAGCGTTGATTTTTTCAATCGTTATCACTCACCCACTGGAGACAAGACCATGAAAAGACAAAATTTTCTGCGCAGCCTGCTGGCATTTGCTGTTCTCGGCGTGACGGGTGGCGCGGCCCTGGCCCAATCCTGGCCCGCTCGTCCCGTCAAGATGATCATTCCTTTCCCTCCCGGCGGCACGCTGGATTTGGTGGGCCGCATGCTCGCGCAAAAGCTGGGTGAACAGACCGGACAGACCTTTGTCGTGGAAAACCGGGCGGGAGGCCAGGGCATGATCGGCGCGGATGCCGTGGCCAAAGCCCCCGCTGATGGATACACGCTGCTTTTCAATGCTTCAACCTTTACCACCACACCGATGGTGGTCAAGTCGGCCCCCTACGATGTCGCTCGAGATTTCACACCGGTTGTTCTGGTCGCCAAGGCTCCCCTGTCAGTGGCGGTGAACAAAGATGTGCCATTCAATGACCTCAAAGGCTTGATTGCCCACGCGAAGGCCAACCCGGGCAAGTTGTCTTTTGCGATTGGCTCCAGCGCATCGGCCGGTCACCTCGCCACCGAGTCACTCAAGCGCGCTGCGGGGCTGGACATTCAAATTGTTCCCTACAAAGGCACCGGCCCCGCGATGCAAGACTTGGTGGGTGGGCAGATCCAAGGGTTTATCGACCCGGTGCTGGGTTCCTATCAGTTCTACAAATCGGGTCGACTCAAAGTCATCGGGGTCACATCAGCCGCCCGCGTGAATCTGTTGGAAGAGGTTCCGACGGTGGGTGAGACTGTCCCGGGCTATGAATTTCTCAGCTGGTACGGTGTCTGGGGTCCTGCCAAATTACCCGTTGACATCGCCCAGAGACTCAATGCCGAAGTGAACAAGGCGCTGGCCGGTGATATGCGCGAACGTCTTCTCTCTCAAGGCTTGATCCTCGGTGGCGGTACGATGGCTGACTTTTTGAAATTCCAACGCGACGAAATGGTGCGTGCGCAAAAAATCATCACCGATGGCAACATTCGTGCCGAATGAGACCCTGCCCCGTGCCGTGATCACGGGGGCCAGCGCTGGCATAGGCAGGGCCATTGCCGCCCACCTGCTGGACACTGGCTGGCAGGTCGCCGGACTTGACCGCAGCGCTGGCACACTGGACCACCCGGCCTACGACCACCATCGCATCGACCTGGCCGATGTGCAGGGCATCCAGGCCTTGGCAGCCACCCTGCCGGCCCGGGCCCTCGTGCATGCTGCCGGATTCATGCACACGGGCCGGCTGGATGCACTGGACTTGGCTGCGGGCCAAGCCATGTGGCAGTTGCATGTGCAGGCGGCCTCCGCGCTGGCTCAGGCCTGGCTGCCGCACCTGCAGGCCGCAGGGCTCAGCGGTGTGGGCGGACGCGTGGTCTTCATGGGCAGCCGCATCTCCCAGGGCTTTCCGGGTCGGGGCCAGTACGCAGCTGCGAAAGCTGCTCTGGTGGCCATGGCGCGCTCTTGGGCGGCCGAATGGGCAGGGCAGGGCATCACCTTCAACGTGGTGTCCCCCGCGGCCACCGCCACGGGCCTGCTGGATGCCGCCTCGCGTGCCAGCAGCCCACCCAAGATGCCGCCCATGGGGCGGTTGATCCAACCCGAGGAGGTGGCTGCCTTGGTGGCCTACCTGCTCTCGCCACTTGCAGCCCCCCTCACCGGCCAGGAAATCACCCTTTGCGGGGGATCGTCCTTGGCCCAGTGAATTTTTTGAGCTTCATCTGAACCTTCTTTCATGAAAATCGTCTCCATCCTCGAATCCACCCGCCCCATCAAGTCTGATATCCGCAACGCCTACATCGACTTCTCGAAGATGACGCTCAGCCTGGTGGCTGTGGTCACTGACGTGATCCGCGACGGACGGCCGGTTGTGGGTTATGGCTTCAACTCCAACGGCCGTTACGGTCAGGGCGGCTTGATCCGCGAGCGCTTCATCCCCCGCCTGCTGGAGGCGGACCCAGCCAGTTTGCGCAATGAGGCGGGCGACAACCTCGATCCGCACAAGATCTGGACCCGCATGATGACCAACGAAAAGCCTGGCGGTCACGGTGAGCGCTCGGTGGCCGTTGGTACCATCGACATGGCGGTCTGGGACGCAGTAGCCAAGATCGCAGGCGTGCCGCTTTACCAATACCTGGCAGACAAGTATGGCAACGGCAAGCCCAACACCCGCGTGTTCGTCTACGCGGCTGGTGGCTACTACTATCCGGGCAAAGGTCTGGAGCAGCTCCAGCGCGAGATGACAAGCTACCTGGAGCGCGGCTACTCTGTGGTCAAAATGAAGATTGGTGGCGCCAGCTTGGCGGAGGACTGCGAGCGGATCGAATCGGTCCTCAAGATCTTGGGGCCTGGGCAGCAGTTGGCGGTGGACGCCAATGGCCGCTTCGACCTGCCGACTGCCGTGGCCTACGGCAAAGCCATGTCAGAGTACCCGCTGTTTTGGTACGAAGAGGCTGGCGATCCGCTGGATTACGAATTGCAGGCTCGCCTGGGCGAGGTCTACCAGGGCTCGCTGGCCACGGGTGAGAATCTCTTTTCCATGCAGGATGCGCGTAATCTGATCCGCCATGGCGGCATGCGGCCCGACCGCGACTGGCTTCAGTTCGACTGCGCACTGAGCTACGGCCTGGTTGAGTATCTGCGTACCCTGGACATGCTGCGCGAATACAACTGGTCTCCCAGCCGTTGCATTCCGCATGGCGGCCACCAGATGTCGCTGGCCATTGCCGCTGGCCTGGGGCTGGGCGGTAACGAAAGTTATCCCGACCTGTTTCAGCCCTATGGCGGCTTTCCGGATGGGGTCAAGGTTCAGAACGGCTATGTCGAACTGCCATCTCTGCCGGGCATTGGATTTGAGGGCAAGTCCGACCTGATCTCCGAAATGCGGGCGCTGGCTTGAAGAGGCTGCCAGGTCAAGATTCAATTTCCCGTTGTAAATCAATCCAAGCTGGATCAAAACGCAGCTTTTTGGCCATGGGTGAATGGGACTCCAACACCCGCCAAAAAGGGGCCAGGTCCTGGGTGCTTCCGGTCCGGCCGTACGCTTCTCAGGCGTGCTCGGCCACGATTCTTGAAAAATAGATGATCAGGTTTGTTGTGCAGACAATCCCCGGGAAAACACCAGGCCTTGACTGGATGACGAAACCACCGCAGGCGAACGGGTGAATCGGCCGCCAGACACCCGTCTCGCCCACGGCCACCTGCCCTCGAAACCCCCCTCCAAACCCGTTTCGTCTCTGAATCACCTGACTGAGAGTGTTGGAGAAACCTCAACCAGAACAACGATGGACGCGATGACGCCATCCCCTTTTTGACATCCAGCAGCGAAAATTCAGGAGTTTTTGCAGGCATCCGCATGGATGCGGGTTTGGAATTTCGGCTGGGATCCCAGGCGGTGGCCCCGTGTCCATATGACTTCCTAACGATGTCTGGGTTAGGCTTCATCCATGGACTCACAAGGTATTCAACGCACGGCATGTGCCCTGCTGGTATGGGCTGCAGCCTGGGCAACGATGTTCATGCTCGAGCAGAAATTGGACCTGGCCAACCTGGCCATGTTGATGGTGTTGGCCTCAGCGCTATCCGCCCTGTGGCTGCCAGGCTGGGCCAGTGTGGTCGTGAGTGCTGTGGCCGTGATGGCCTTCAATTGGTTTTTTGTTCCACCCAAGTTCGCCTTCACGGTAGACATCTATCAGAACGCACTGTTGCTGGTTGGGCTTGTATTGGTCAATTGGATCATTGCAGGCCTGATGATTCGCCAGCGTCGTTTGGCCGAATCAGCGCGTACCCTGGCTTCCCGAGAGGCGCGGCTGCGCCAATGGGGGGATACGCTGCGTGATGCCAGCGACCCCGCTGCGCACGCCGCAGCGTTGCGCACTGCGCTGGAGGAAAGTACGGGTTCTGCTGTTGTGGTGTTCGTGTTGGGTTCACTCCATGGCCAAGCGGATGAGCGCACGATCTTGCAAGTGGGCGAACCCAACAGTGAGCAGCGATCTGGACTCGCCCTTTGTTTGAAAGAGGGGCGTGCGATGGGTGCTGCCAGTGGTCGTTATGAACAGCTGCCCGATGTCTATCTCCCCTTGCGAGGCCGAGGCGCAACGCTGGGTGCTGCGCTCTTGATGGAATGGGGTCGGCAAAAAGACAAGACCCAACTCTTGCCCCACCTGCAGGCCCTGTGTGATCAGATGGGGGTCGCCCTGCAGCGCTCGCTGATGGGGGCACAAGAGCAACAGGCACGTGAGCAGGCACAACTTCAAGCCACCAGAAATGCACTTTTGGCTTCCATCTCCCATGATTTCCGCACGCCCCTTGCGACCATCATGGGGGCAGCATCGGCTTTGCAGGATCAGGGTGATCGCATGGATGCCGCTCAGCGCCAGCGGATGGCCAAGGGCATCGTTGCAGAAAGTGAGCGTCTTGCACGCCTGACAGAGAACACCTTGCAATTGGCGCGTCTTGATGCGCCATCTGTGTCATTGCGCTGTGATTGGGAGTCGGTCGAGGAGATTGTGGGCGCAGTGCTCCGGCGACTGCGACAAAGGCCGGAAGGCCGTCGGGTGTATGCAGGGGTAGAGCCAGCGCTGCCTCTGCTGTGGTGCGACGCGATGCTGGTTTCGCAACTCTTGGACAATTTGCTGGACAACGCGCTGAAGTACAGCCCTGCAGATGCGCCTGTGGAACTCCACGCCAGCGTCCACAAAGACGATTTGATCTTGACGGTGAGTGATCGGGGCCCGGGGATTGCCCCTGCCTGGCGCGAAAAGGTGTTCGAGGTGTTTCAGCGTGGCGATTCGCCCACACCAGAGGGTCGGCCAGACATGGACCGTGGTGCTGGGGTCGGTTTGGCGGTATGTCGAGCGATTGCCCGGGCTCACCATGGTGATTTGCTGTTGCGCGCAAGGGGCGAGGGAGGGTGTGTTTTTGAGTGCAGCTTGCCGCTGCGTGGTCATGGCCCATCCATCCCTGAGGTGGATTTGCCGGAAGCACAAGCATGAGTCGACGGATCCTGTTGGTTGAAGACGATCGGGTGCTGCGCCATTCGCTGTGTGAAGCGCTGTCCGTCGAAGGGTACGAGCTGAGAACCGCTGCCAGCCTGGCCGATGCCCGAGCGCAATTGCGGCACTTGTCACCCGGCCAGGCCATCGACTTGCTGGTGCTGGATCTGGGCTTGCCAGACGGTGATGGCGGGTCCCTGTTGGCGGAACTGCGCCACAGCAGCAACACCCCTGTGATTGTCATTTCCGCCCGCGAGGCAGAGGGGCAAAAGATTCAGCTTCTCGACCAAGGCGCTGACGACTATTTGGTCAAGCCCTTCGGTATCGGTGAGTTGTTGGCACGCATCCGAGTGGCTTTGCGTCACCGCGGGCACGCTGCTGAACCAGCGCTTGTGCATTACCGGCATGGCCCATTGCAGGTGGACCTCAGAACCCGCAGGGTGCAAGTGTCAAATTTGGAAGTGCATCTCACACCCACCGAGTACGCTTTGCTGGCGCGCTTGGTGCGACAAGCGGGACAGGTCGTCACACACCGTCAATTGTTGTCGGATGTGTGGGGGGTCGAACACATCGATCAGACCCATTACCTGCGGCTGTACATGGGTCAGTTGCGTGCCAAACTTGAGGTGAACACCGCGGATCCACAACACCTTCTGACAGAGCCTGGGGTGGGCTACCGCTTGGCGGAGTCGGACGACGCAGACTGATTGGGCTCGGACACTTATGCGATCCTGATGCGCCATCAGGCATCGTTGCGGCCATGTTCAGCAAGGGGGATGCCATGCACAACGAAAAATCCACCGCGATGCCTGGCGCGGATTCAGCGAGCGCAAGCCCACAAGGCCTTGCCGCCCTCACGCTGGCAGCGATCGGCGTCGTTTATGGCGATATTGGCACCAGCCCGCTGTACACGGTCAAGGAAATCTTCGCGCCCCATACGGGGGTGCCCTTGGACGCGCACCATCTGATCGGGGCGGTTTCGGCCATCTTTTGGGCGCTGATGCTGGTGGTGACGCTCAAGTACGTCATCTTGATTCTTCGTGCCGATAACCATGGCGAGGGCGGTGGCTTGGCATTGACCGCCCTCGCAGCCCGCGCAGTCGAGCATCGCCCAGCCCTTCGCCGCGGGCTCTTGCTCTTGGGTGTTTTCGGGGCCACCTTGTTTTACGGCGACAGTCTGATCACGCCGGCCATCTCCGTGCTCGGTGCCATGGAGGGGCTGGAGGTGGTCACGCCTGCACTCAAGCCCTACGTGGTTCCCGCGACGGTGGTGATCCTGGTGGGTCTGTTTCTCGTCCAGCGCTTCGGGACAGCGGTGGTGGGGCGCTTTTTCGGCCCCATCATCGTCATCTGGTTCAGTGTGCTGGGGCTTGTCGGTCTCTGGCACATTGCACAACAGCCTGCCATTTTGGCTGCACTGAATCCCTTGCATGCCTGGGAATTTCTGGCCGCGCGTGGATGGTATGTTTTTGCGGCGGTCGGCGCGATTGTGCTGGCACTGACGGGCGCCGAGGCGCTGTACGCAGACATGGGGCACTTCGGTCGCAAGCCGATTCAAATGGCTTGGACTGGATTGGTTTTGCCGGGTCTGGCGCTGAACTATTTGGGCCAAGGTGCGCTGTTGATGGGAGACCCGTCCGCGATCGATCACCCTTTCTATCGACTGTTTCCGCAGTCGTGGCTGATCCCTGCACTCGTGCTGGCTACTTTGGCCGCCATCATTGCTTCTCAAGCCGTCATTTCAGGTGCTTATTCATTGACCAAGCAAGCGATACAACTGGGATTCTTGCCCCGCATGCGGGTGCATTACACCAGTGCCCGGGAGATGGGGCAGATCTACATGCCTGCAGTGAACTGGGCGCTGTTGCTCGGTGTTTTGGCCGTTGTCCTGTTTTTTGGCAGTTCGTCGGCGCTGGCCAGCGCCTACGGGATCGCCGTGACCCTGACCATGATGATCACGACCCTGTTGACCTATTTCGTCGTGAAAGAGACTTGGCACATGCCAGCACCGCTGGCCATCGGTGCAACGGCTTTTTTTCTGATCGTCGATGCGGTGCTGGTGGCTGGCTGTGCCATCAAGTTTCTGGACGGTGGCTGGTTCCCGCTGACATTGGGATTGGTGTTGTTTGTGTTGATGAGCACTTGGCGGCGCGGTCGAGAACTGATCATGGAGAGCAGCCGTCGTGATGGGCTGGCGCTTGCAGATTTCATGGGCCAAATCGATCCTAGAAGCGTGAACAAGGCGGAAAGAACCGCGGTCTACCCGGTTGCAGACCCTGAAACGGTGCCGCAGGCGCTGGTGCACAACCTCAAGCACAACCAGGTTCTCCATGCCCGCAATGTGATTTTGACGGTGCGCTTTCATGATGTGCCCTGGATACCCATGGAGCGCCGGGTCGAGGTCCAGTCGCTGGGTCATGGATTTTGGCGGGTGCAGGTGAATTACGGCTTCATGAACACGCCCGATGTGCCCAAGGCGCTGGAACTGACCGCCTCACACGGGCTGCAGGTGCCGCTCTTTGAGACCAGTTATTTCCTCAGCCGCGAAACCGTCGTGCCCACCCCAGGCGGCGGAATGGCCAATTGGCGGGAGAGACTTTTCGCCACCATGAGCCAGAACGCGGGTGGTGTGGTGGAGTTCTTCCGATTGCCGGGCAACGCTGTGGTGGAGTTGGGAACGCGGGTTTCCATTTGACGGTCATGGGTCGGGGGCCCTGGGCGTTTTCATGCCACCTCCTCGAGGTGGTGGCGCAGGCCATCGCGCATCCGAGGTTCTTAAGGCCTCGGGATGGGATTCATGGCAGTTTTTGCAGGATGCAGCGGGCCATGGCAGCATGCCCCGCTCGGTTGGGGTGCAGGCCGTCACCCGGTTCGCCCACGGTGCTGTCGCCATTGAAGGCCGCATGCAATGCACCGGTGAGCGGATCGGTCAGGGCCAGGTCCAAATCGACGAAGTCATCGAAAAGCGCACCTTGGCGCACTTCGGCGTTGAAGGCCCGACGTTGGGCGTCTTGCCGCACGCTGCCATGGCCTGGCCGGGTGCTGCCCAGGGCGCTGGGCACCGTCGCACCCAGGATGCGCAAGCCCTGCGCCCGCATGCGCTGGACGGCATGGGCCATGGCCTTGGACACGGCAGCAGCGTCGGCCTGGCCGTTGTCGCTGAAGTCGTTGATGCCTTGCAGCCAGAAGACCGTGCGCACACCGGACAGCTCGAGCACGTCGGGCACGAGCCGCTCGGTGGCGGCTGGGCCGCCACGCCAGGGGCTTGCGCCAGGGGCTGGACCGGTCACCTGGTTGCCGCCGATGCCGACATTGACAAGCGCCAGATCCTCGCGCCCTGCAGCCCACCATTCGCGTTGGAGCACGTCGGTCCAGCGGTCATGCCCGTTGAGCGTGGTGGCCGTGCCATCGGTGAGTGAATCGCCCAAAGCCACCAGCGCGCAGACCTTGGAAGGCAGCCAAGCGTCCAGCGCGTCGATGAAAAAATTGGACGTGGTGGTGTGCGGAAAGCCCAACTCGCTGTCCGACATGGCGGCCCCGCGGTCGCCTGGCGCGGACAGGTAGGACGTGGTCATCGCTTTGGCATGCCAGGTGATGGGGCCGCTGGCGCCCTCGACCCAGGCACTGAAGGCCAGGCTGAGGCCCTGCATCGATGGCGCGGGTGCGGGCAACGCTGCCCAGGTGACGGCGGGTGTCCATGCCCATGCGCCGGCAGCCATGGTCTGGTCGGGCAAGGCGACGCGCGTGCCGGGCACCAAGGCGCCGCCACCCCTGTGCAGGCCCAGGCTCATCCCACGCAAGCGCAGCGGCTTGTCACCAAAGCGGTTGCTCAAGCGCAACCTGAAACGCGGTGCCCACAAAGCAGGCCTGAGCAGCATGCGCAGCGACTGGTTGACCAGGCCTTGGCGCACATCCGGCAGGGCCCTGCTCAGGTCGGGCTGCGCGACCGTGGAGCCCACCGGGTAGGCGCCCTGTGCAGACGCCGCCCAGACGGTCACCCAGTGGTGCCCCGATGCCAGCGCTGTGCTCATGGGGCCATGGCCAAGCAGCGGCGTGCCCGATCGACGATGGGCCGGTCGATCATCCGGCCATCCAGCAGCACCGCACCCAGGCCCGCCCGGGATGCGGCCTCATCGGCCGCCACCACACGCTCGGCCCAGGCGAGTTCCTCGGCCGAAGGGGAGAAGCCGCGGTTGACGATGGGGACCTGACGCGGGTGAATGCACACCGAGCCCGTGAAACCCATGGCGCGTGCGGCGCGCACGGTGTGCTCAAAGCCTGCCACGTCGTCGAC
>JAIXXW010000090.1 GCA_027490555.1 Comamonadaceae bacterium
CATCACAAAGGCCAGCACCAGACCGACCCGGCGGGGTTGGTGCACCGTCCAGAACACCAAGGTCAGCGCCACCAGGTCGGGCAGCCAATCCTGGCCCCACAAACTCAGCAGCATGTGCAGCAGCAAAGCCAGCACCAGGGTCAGGCCGATGAAGCGCGGATTGGCGGGCAACAGCAGGGGGCGACCCGCGGGCATGATCATGGCTTGCCTCCTGCACTGTTGGCGCCTGGTGGGGCTTGGGTGGCGGCCTTGTTTTTGGGCGGGGTGTTGGGCGTTGACTCTGCCACGGGCCTGGCCGGCCAGTCCTTGAAGGGCAAAAGCACCAGCAGGTGGCGACCGCGCTCGATGGCGGTGGGCTCGGCCAGCACGGTGGCAAAGGAGGCGTCGACCCGGCGGTCAATTTGCGAGATGCGCCCCACATGCAGACCTGGCGGGTACACACCGTCGATGCCGCTGGTGGTCAGCAGATCGCCTTTTTGCATGTCGGTGCCCGAAGGCACAAACTTCAACTCCAGCGAGCCGCCCGAGGCCAAAGGGTTGCCATTGGCCAAATGCCGACTGCCCGTGCGGGCGTTGATGACCGGGATGCTTTGCTGGCGGTCGGTGAGCAAGGTGACCTCGCTGACCAGGGGATAGACCCGGGTGACCTGGCCCACCACGCCAGCGGCGTCGATGGCGGGCGAGCCCATCACGATGCCAGCGAGCTGGCCGCGGTCGACCACCACACGGCGGGTGTAGGGGTCGGCCGTGTCGTACAAAATCTCGACCGCTTTGCTCGGCCCTGCCACTTGGGCGCGCAATTCGAGCAGTTGGCGCAGGCTGGCGTTTTCCTGGCTCAGCTGCTCCACCTGCTGCAAGCGCTGGGCCTGGGCGATGGTTTTGGCCTCGTACGACACCGCCGCATCGCGGGCGGTTTCCACATCGCTCAGGTAATTGCCCAGCACCCCCCACAAACGCCCGGGTTGCAGGGACAGCCACTGCAAGGGCGACAGCACCAGGGCCACACCCGCCCGCAGGGGCTGCGAAATCTGCAGCCGATGGTCTGCCGCCATCAGGGTGATCGACAGCAGGCCGAGCAAAATGAGTTTGGTGGTCGTGGACAAGCCCTGCCGAAAAATCGGCGGGGCGCTGCGTTCATAGGTATCCAGGGCCATGGGGGAATCGCACCGGATGAAGGGCGGAGGGTTCCGCGCTTTATTCGCTGGTGAAGATGCTGCCCAGCTGGTCCATGCGCTCTAAGGCCATGCCGCAACCGCGGGCCACGCAGGTCAGCGGGTCTTCGGCCACCAGCACGGGCAAGCCGGTTTCTTCGGCCAGCAAGCGGTCCAGATCGCGCAGCAAGGCGCCGCCACCGGTGAGCATCATGCCCCGGTCGGCGATGTCAGCGCCCAATTCGGGCGGGGTGTGCTCCAGCGCGGTTTTCACGGCCGAGACGATCTGGTTGAGCGGATCGGTCAGGGCTTCCAGGATTTCGTTGGAGCTGATGGTGAAGCTGCGTGGCACGCCTTCGGACAGGTTGCGGCCTTTGACTTCCATCTCTTTGACTTCGCTGCCGGGGAAGGCCGAGCCAATGTTCTTCTTGATGGACTCGGCGGTGGGCTCACCGATCAGCATGCCGTAGTTGCGGCGGATGTAGTTGATGATGGCCTCGTCGAACTTGTCGCCGCCCACGCGCACGCTGCCTTTGTAGACCATGCCGCCCAGGGAGATCACGCCCACCTCGGTGGTGCCGCCGCCGATGTCCACCACCATCGAGCCAGAGGCTTCCGACACTGGCAGACCCGCGCCGATGGCCGCGGCCATGGGTTCTTCGATCAGGTACACCTCGGAGGCGCCAGCGCCCAGCGCCGATTCACGGATGGCGCGGCGCTCGACCTGGGTCGAACCGCAGGGCACGCAAATGATGATGCGTGGGCTGGGCCGGAAAGTGCTGCGGGGGTGCACCATCCGGATGAACTGCTTGAGCATCTGCTCGGTCACGGTGAAGTCGGCGATCACGCCGTCCTTCATGGGGCGGATGGCCTCGATGTTGCCGGGCACCTTGCCCAGCATGGCCTTGGCTTCGTGACCGACGGCCTGCAGGGTTTTCTTGCCCTGGGGACCGCCCTCGTGGCGGATGGCCACCACCGACGGCTCGTCCAGCACGATGCCCTTGTCGCGCACAAAGATCAGGGTGTTGGCGGTGCCCAGGTCGATGGCCAGGTCACTCGAGAAATAGCGGCGGAAAGAGGAGAACATTCAGGGGTCCTTTGACGCGCCACACCTCGGGCGCGCGGGTGGCCTACGGGGGTGGACGCGGCGATCAAATCAGGGGTGTTGTCAGGGCGGGCTCGGGGCATGCTCTGTGCGCGGCACCAAACGCAGGATAATACCCGATCCCCCGGTCAAACAGGCGCGCTTGGGCGCCGTGAACGCCGGAAAATCCCATCCTTTACCTTGCTTGTCCCACCATGTCCCTGACCCCACAGGATATTGCCCGGATTGCCAATCTGGCCCGACTGGCGCTGAACCCCGAAGAAAGTGAGCGCATGCTCACGCAAATCAACGGCTTTTTCGGCATCGTCGAAGCCATGCAGGCGGTGGACACCCAGGGCATCGAGCCCCTGGCCCACCCCGTGGCCGCCATCCAGGACATCACGCTGCGCCTGCGCCCGGACCTGGCCAGCGAGCCCAACCAACGCGATCTGAACCAGCAAAGCGCGCCGGCCGTCGAGCGCGGCCTGTTCCTGGTCCCCAAAGTCATCGAGTAAGCCATGAGTGATCTGCACCAGCTCGGCGTGAAGGCGCTGGCCACCCTTTTGCGCAACAAGGAAGTCAGCGCCGTCGAAGTCGCCACCCGATTTCTGGCCCGCATGGGGGGCAACCCGCACAACGCGTTTTTGGACATCGACAGCGCAGTGACGCTGGCCCAGGCCCGTGACAGCGACGCCAAATTGGCTGCAGGCACGGCCGGCCCGCTCGAAGGCGTGCCCGTGGCCCACAAGGACGTGTTCGTCACCCGCGATTTCGCCACCACGGCCGGCTCGAAAATTCTGCAAGGCTACCGCTCGCCGTTTGACGCCACCGTGGTGCAGCGTTTGCGCGCGGCCGGCATGGTCAGCCTGGGCAAGCTCAACTGCGACGAATTTGCCATGGGCTCGGCCAACGAGAACTCGGCCTACGGCCCGGTGCAAAACCCCTGGGACACGGCCCGCGTGCCCGGCGGCTCGTCGGGTGGCAGCGCCGCGGCGGTGGCCGCTGGCCTGGCGCCCGCCGCCACCGGCACCGACACCGGCGGCTCGATCCGCCAGCCGGCCAGCTTTTGCGGCATCACCGGCATCAAGCCCACCTATGGCCGCGCCAGCCGCTACGGCATGATCGCTTACGCCTCCAGCCTGGACCAGGCCGGCCCCATGGCCCGCAGCGCCGAAGACTGCGCCCTCTTGCTCAGCGCCATGTGCGGCGGCGACATCGAGCGCGACTCGACCTCGCTGGACATGCCCACCGAAAACTTCGCAGCCGCCTTGGACAAGCCGATTGAAGGCCTGCGCATCGGCATTCCCCAGGAGTTTTTTGGCGAAGGCCTGGCCGACGATGTGCGCGCCGCGGTCGACGCCGCCTTGCGCGAGTACGAAAAGCTCGGCGCCAAGCTGGTGCCCATCAGCTTGCCGCGCACCGAATTGTCGATCCCGGTTTACTACATCATCGCCCCGGCCGAGGCCAGCTCCAACCTCAGCCGTTTTGACGGCGTGAAGTTCGGCCACCGCGCCAAGGACTACACCGACCTGGTGGACATGTACAAAAAGACCCGCGCCGAAGGCTTTGGCAACGAGGTCAAGCGCCGCATCATGACCGGCGCCTATGTGCTCAGCCACGGCTACTACGACGCCTATTACCTGCAAGCGCAAAAAATCCGGCGCATGATCGCCGACGATTTCCAGCGTGCCTTCACCGAGTGCGACCTGATCGCGGGCCCGGTGGCCCCCTCGGTGGCCTGGAAGTTCGGCGAGAACGCGGGCGACCCGGTGGCCGACTACCTGGCCGACATCTTCACCCTGCCCGCTTCGCTGGCCGGCCTGCCCGGCATGAGCGTGCCCGCAGGCTTTGGCACCGGCGGCATGCCCGTGGGACTGCAGCTGATCGGCAACTACTTCCAGGAAGCCCGGCTGCTCAACGCCGCGCACCGCCTGCAACAGGCCACCGATTTCCACCTTCGCAAGCCGGAGGGCATCTGACATGAGCAAACTTGTCCAAGGCTACGAAGTCGTCATTGGCTTCGAAACACACGCCCAACTCTCGACCCACAGCAAGATCTTCAGCCGCGCCTCCACCGCCTTTGGCGCCGAGGCCAACA
>JAIXXW010000046.1 GCA_027490555.1 Comamonadaceae bacterium
GTGATGCTGCCTTTTTTTGGGCCCTCCACGCTGCGCGATGCGCTGGCGTTTCCCGTGGACATGCAAGGCAGTGTGACCCAAAGGCTCAACGACCAGGCCACCCGCAACGGTTTGCTGGTGACCCGTTTGGTCGACACCCGGTCCGGTCTGCTCAGAACCGTGGACGCGATCAAAGCCGCGTCGCTGGACCCTTATTCATTTGTCCGTGATGCCTATTTGCAAAAGCGGGAAAATGACATCTACGATGGCAACCCGCCATCGAACTTCGACTACAACGATCCCTCAACCCCCAACCGTTGAGCGTTTGACAGTTCCACACACCTTTTACCGGCTGGACCGCTTTTTTTGCCATGGACACCTCCTCTCTTTTTTCTGTTGTGCGTCGGCGCCACTGGCTGGCCGCCACGGGGGCGCTGCTGTTCGCCGCCTGGGCTGGCCCCGCCCTGGCCAACGAAGAAGCGCCCGATGCCTTCATCCAGCGCATCACCAACGATTCCCTGAACGCCATCAAGTCCGACAAGGCCTTGCGCTCGGGTGACCTCCAAAAAGTGATGCAGCTGGTGGACGGCCAGTTGATGCAGCATGTGAATTTCCGGCGCATGACCGCCCTGGCCACGGGCCCGGCCTGGCGCACGGCCACGCCCGAGCAGCAAAAACGCCTGCAAGATGAATTCAAGACCTTGCTGGTGCGCACCTACGCCGGCGCGCTCAGCCAGGTGACCGACCAGGTGGTGGTGGTCAAGCCGCTGCGGCGCGGTCAAGACGACAAAAATTTGGTGGTCAACACCGAGGTGCGCGGCAAGGGTGACCCGATCCAGCTCGACTACCGCCTCGAAAAAACACCCGGTCAGGGGGCTGGCTGGATGATTTTTGACCTGAATGTGCTGGGCGTTTGGCTGGTCGAGAATTACCGCAACCAGTTCACCAAAGAGATCAACGCCGGTGGCATCGACGCGCTGATTGCCAGTTTGGCGGCCCGCAACAAGACCAACGCCAAACCCGCTTGAGCCTGCCGCCGATGAGCCCACTGAAGTTGCCCAGCACCTTGCTGCACGAGCAGGCCAATGCCTGTTTGGCCGCTTGGCTGGCCCAGTTGCCCGAGGCACCTCCTGCCGAAGTGGTGCTCGATGCCTCAGCGCTGACGCAGTTCGATTCCTCGGCCCTGGCGGTGCTGCTGGGCTTGCGGCGCGCGCTGAGCGCCAAGGGCAGTGGCTTGCGGATCGAGGGCATGACGCGGCGCCTGCGTGAACTGGCGCTTTTGTACGGGGTGCTGGACCTGCTGCCATCGGCCTGAACGCCTCTTTGCGGGGCTTGGCGGTCCAATCGCCTTGCTGACCCCCGGGGTCTGCGGGTCAGCACTTAAAATACAAGCCTGACATGCCCGCGATCTCCTTCCAGTCCGTCACCAAGACCTACCCTGCCAAACAGGCGGGCGCAGCCGCGTTCAAAGCCCTGGACCAGGTCAGCTTTGATGTGGAAGAGGGCGAGTTCTTTGGCCTGCTGGGTCCCAATGGCGCGGGCAAAACCACCCTGATCAGCACCTTGGCGGGTCTGAGCCGCCCCAGCAGCGGGCGCGTGCTGGTGCACGGGCACGATGTGCAGACCGATTACGCCGCTGCGCGCCGCTTGCTGGGGGTGGTGCCGCAAGAGCTGGTGTTTGACCCGTTTTTCACCGTGCGCGAGGCGCTGCGCATCCAGTCTGGCTACTTTGGCGTCAAGGGCAACGAGGCCTGGATCGATGAACTGCTCGACAGCCTGGGCCTGGCCGACAAGGCCGGCGCGAACATGCGGCAGCTGTCGGGGGGCATGAAACGCAGGGTGCTGGTGGCGCAGGCCCTGGTGCACAAGCCGCGCGTCATCGTGCTGGACGAACCCACCGCCGGGGTCGATGTCGAGCTGCGCCAGACCCTGTGGCAGTTCATCGCCAAACTCAACAAGCAAGGCCACACCGTCTTGCTCACCACGCATTACCTCGAAGAGGCCGAAGCCCTGTGTGGCCGCATCGCCATGCTCAAGCGCGGCCAGTTGCTGGCGCTGGACCGCACTTCGGATTTGCTGCGCTCGGCCACCAGCCAGGTCCTGCGCTTCAAGCTCGACGGCGACTTGCCGCCGCAGGTGGCCGCCATGGCCCGCGTCACGGGCCGCATCGTGCAGTTGCCGGTGCACAACGCGGTCGAGATCGAAAACCATCTGGCCACCTTGCGCACGGCGGGCCTGGTGGTGGAGGACGTGGAGATTCGCCAGTCCGATCTGGAAGACGTGTTCCTGGAAGTCATGAACCGCAAGGGGGTCACGGCATGAGCGCCACCGATCCGTCGACCTCAACCCCTTCGGGCAACGATCAGCCCACAGCCGCAGGCCAGCGCGCCGGCATCATGCTCGGCTGGCAAACCCTGATGTACAAGGAGGTGCTGCGTTTTTGGAAAGTCGCTTTCCAGACCGTGGCCGCCCCGGTGCTGACCTCGGTGCTGTACATGCTCATCTTTGGCCATGTGCTCGAAGACCATGTCCAGGTCTATGACCAGGTGGCCTACACCTCGTTTCTCTTGCCCGGCCTGATCATGATGGGCGTGTTGCAAAACGCTTTCGCCAACAGCTCCTCCAGCCTGGTGCAAAGCAAGATCATGGGCAACCTGGTGTTTTTGCTGCTCACGCCCCTGTCGCACCGCAGCTGGTTTGTGGCGTATGTGGGCTCGTCGGTGGTGCGCGGCCTGGCCGTGGGCCTGGGGGTGTTCGTGATCACCGGCTGGATGGTCAACATCAGCTTCATGTACCCGCTGTGGATTCTGGCCTTTGCCATCATGGGCGCGGCGATGATGGGCGCATTGGGTGTGATCGCCGGTTTGTGGTCTGAAAAGTTTGACCAAATGGCGGCCTTCCAGAACTTCATCATCATGCCCATGACCTTTTTGTCGGGCGTTTTCTATTCCATCCACTCCCTGCCGCCTTTCTGGCAAAAACTCAGCCACTTGAACCCGTTTTTCTACATGATCGACGGCTTTCGCTACGGCTTTTTTGGCCAGAGCGATGTCTCGCCCTGGATCAGCCTGGCGGTGGTGGGCACGGCCCTGGCCGCAGTCAGTGGCCTGACCCTTCACCTATTGCGCATCGGCTACAAAATCCGAAGCTGAACCCCCATGAACGCTGACCAACTTCACGCCATCATTGCCGCCGGTCTGGACTGCACCCACCTGGAGGTGCAGGGCGATGGCCGCCACTGGACCGCCGTGGTCGTGTCCGAAACCTTTGCCGGCATGCGGCCGATCGCACGCCACCAGCGCGTTTACGCCACGCTGGGCCAAAAGATGCACACCGACGAGGTGCACGCCTTGTCGATGAAAACCTACACCCCCGCCGAATGGGCCGCGCAAGCGAAATGAACCGATGGCCTGCGGGCTGCCAACTCCAATCTGATCCATGGACAAACTGAAAATTCGCGGCGGTCGCAAGCTGCAAGGCACGCTGGACGTGTCGGGTGCCAAGAACGCCGCCTTGCCCGAGCTGTGCGCCGCGCTGCTGACAGACCAAGCGGTGACGCTGGCCAATGTGCCGCGCCTGCAAGACGTCTCGACCATGCTCAAGCTGATCCGCAACATGGGCGTGAGCGCCGAGCACCACCCAGACGGTCGCGTCACGCTCGACGCCAGTGCCTTGAACAACCCCGAAGCGCCCTATGAGCTGGTCAAGACCATGCGCGCTTCGGTGCTGGCGCTGGGCCCATTGCTCGCGCGTTTTGGGCGGGCCAAGGTGTCCCTGCCCGGCGGCTGCGCCATCGGCTCGCGCCCGGTGGACCAGCACATCAAGGGCTTGCAAGCCATGGGGGCAGAGATCACCGTGGACCATGGCTACATGCTGGCCAGCTTGCCTGCAGGCCGCACGCGCCTGAAGGGCGCGCGCATCACCACCGACATGGTCACCGTCACCGGCACCGAAAACCTCCTGATGGCCGCATGCCTGGCCGAAGGGGAGACGGTGCTGGAGAACGCCGCACAAGAGCCCGAGATCCCCGACCTGGCCGAGATGCTCATCCAGATGGGTGCCCAGATCGAAGGCCACGGCACACGGCGCATCCGCATCCAGGGGGTGGACCGCTTGCACGGCTGTCAGCACCAGGTGGTGGCCGACCGCATCGAAGCGGGCACGTTTTTGTGCGCGGTGGCCGCGGCCGGGGGCGATGTGGTGCTGCGCCACGGCCGTGCCGACCATCTCGAAGCGGTGATCGAAAAACTGCGCGACGCCGGTGCCACCATCGAGGCGGGCGA
>JAIXXW010000270.1 GCA_027490555.1 Comamonadaceae bacterium
GCCAGCACCGTCAGCGCCAGGGCATCGTCATGTTCCGGGGTGACCGCCAGACTGGCCAGGCGCGGCACCTTGAAGGCCAGCGCCACATACGACTGCTCGGCAGGCGCCTTGAACTCGACACGGCGCAAGCCCTGCTGCGCGGGCTCGTCTCGGGGCTTGCGCTCGGGCACCGGGCGGGTGGGGATCACGCCATAGTATTGGTCCGCCAGGGCCTTGACCTGCAAGGGGTCAACATCGCCCGCCACCACCACGACCGCGTTGGCCGGGGTGTACCACTTGCGGTAAAAATCACGGGCGTCTTGCGCCGTCATGGCTTCCAGGTCGCTCATCCAGCCCACGATGGGACGGCGGTAAGGCGAGGCGGTCAAGGCGGTGGCCGAGAGCATTTCATGCAATTGGGCGCGCGGGTTGTCCTCGGTGCGCAGGCGGCGCTCTTCTTTCACCACCTCGAGTTCTTTGACAAATTCGCTGTCGGGCCATTGGTTGTTGGCAAAGCGGTCGGCCTCCAGGCGCATCACCGCCTCGAGCTGGGCCGATGGGATTTGCTGGAAGTAACCGGTGTAGTCCTTGGCGGTGAAGGCGTTTTCGCGGCCCCCCAGCGCAGCCACGCGGCGTGAAAACTCGCCCGGCCCCAAGCTGGTGGTGCCCTTGAACAGCATGTGCTCGAGCACGTGGGCCACGCCGCTGGTGCCATCGACCTCGTCCATCGAGCCCACCCGCAGCCAGACCATGTGCACCGCCGTGGGGGCTCGGCGGTCGGGCTTGACCCACAGGGCCATGCCATTGGCCAGGGTGAAGGTGTGGACCTGGGCCGCCGCGGACTGGCCCGAGACCGCTGCGGGGCCTGGCGCCGTTTGCGGGGCCTGGGCCATGGTGTGGCCACTGCTGGCCAGCCAGGCTGTGAGCAGGGTCAGACCCCAGAGAAAGTTCGGTTTCATAGAATGCATGATCCTTGAAATCCACGCCATGTTCAGTTTCTTCAAAAAAAAATCCCCTCCCACCGAGGTCCTATCCCCCCCCGCCGCAGCGCCCAGCCCTGAGCCAGCCGCCGCCGTGACGCCCGATGTCCCCGCCGCCGGGGCTGCCGAGGCCCCCCCCGCCAGCCCGGCGGCCCGGCAAGGCTGGCTGGACCGCCTGAAGGCCGGATTGCGCAAAACCGGCGCCAGCATCACCACGGTGTTCACAGGCACCCGCATCGACGAGCAGCTCTACGAAGAACTGGAAACCGCCTTGCTGGTGGCCGACACCGGGGTGAAAGCCACCGAACATTTGCTGCAAGACCTCAAGCGCCGCGTCAAGGAGGCCAAGGCCACCGAACCCGCGCAGGTGAAAAACCTGCTGGCCGATGCCATCACCGACTTGCTGCAACCCCTGCAAAAAACCCTGACCCTGGGTGACCATCAGCCGACGGTGATCATGGTGGCCGGCGTCAACGGGGCCGGCAAGACCACCTCGATCGGCAAGCTGACCAAGCACCTGGCCGACGAGGGCCTGAGTGTGCTGCTGGCGGCGGCCGACACCTTCCGCGCCGCGGCCAAGGAGCAATTGGCCGTCTGGGCCCAGCGCAACACCGTCGAGATCGTGAGCCAGCAAGGCGGGGACCCGGCCGCTGTGAGCTTTGACGCCGTCAGCGCAGGGCGCGCCCGGGGCCGCGATGTGGTGCTGGTGGACACGGCCGGCCGGCTGCCCACCCAGCTGCACCTGATGGAAGAGCTGAAAAAGATCAAGCGCGTGGTGCAAAAGGCCGACGTCAGCGCCCCGCACGAGGTGCTGCTGGTGATCGACGGCAACACCGGGCAAAACGCGCTGGCCCAGGTCAAGGCCTTTGACGACACACTGGGCCTGACCGGCCTGATCGTGACCAAGCTGGACGGTACCGCCAAAGGCGGGGTGCTGTGCGCCATCGCCCGGGAAAAGCCGATCCCGGTGTACTTCATCGGCGTGGGCGAGAAGCTGGAAGACCTGGAAACCTTCAACGCGCGTGAATTTGCCCAAGCCCTGTTGAGCTGAAGGCCCCCTCCAGCGGTCTGCCTGCGCACAGACCCGTCTTCAGCCAAGCGTCAAAATCAGGGTTAACCCGATGCAGGGCTGGCCGTTTTGGCCGGCTTTTTAGCACTCCTCCAAAGAGAGTGCTAATATCTCGGTATTCTGAAAGGAGTTCTGGTATGAACATTCAAACTGGTTCGCCCAACACAGCCCTGGCATTGAGCAACCCCTGGGCTGTGGTCCCCTCGCTGGGCCACCTCGATGCCTACATCTCGGCGGTCAACCGCATGCCCATGCTCACGCTGGAAGAAGAGCAGGCTGCGGCCCGCCAACTCAAGGCCAACGACGATCTCGAAGCCGCCCGCAAGCTGGTGCTCTCGCACCTGCGCCTGGTGGTGTCGGTGTCGCGCCAGTACTTGGGCTATGGCCTGCCCCACGGCGACCTGATCCAGGAAGGCAATGTGGGCCTGATGAAAGCCGTCAAACGCTTTGACCCGGACCAGGGCGTGCGTCTGGTCAGCTACGCGCTGCACTGGATCAAGGCCGAGATCCAGGAATACATCCTGAAGAACTGGCGCCTGGTGAAGGTGGCCACCACCAAAGCCCAGCGCAAGCTGTTTTTCAACCTGCGCTCGATGAAGCAGGGCTACAAGGCCGATGCCGACGAGGGCACGCACCGCGACACCCTGACCGCCGAACAGGTGGACGCCATGGCGCACAGCCTGAATGTCAAGCGGGAAGACGTGCGGGAGATGGAAATGCGCATGTCGGGCGGTGATGTGATGCTGGACCCGAGCCCTTCGGAGGATGGCGAGCAGGCCTTTGGCCCGATCGCCTACCTGACGGATGTGAACCACGAACCCACCGCCATGATCGAAGCGCACCAGCGCGATGTGATGGCCAGCGATGGCCTGAACCAGGCCCTGCAGGTGCTCGACCCCCGCAGCCGCCGCATTGTCGAAGAGCGTTGGCTGAAGGTGAACGACAACGGCTCGGGCGGCATGACATTGCACGACCTGGCCGACGAGTACGGCGTCAGCGCCGAGCGCATCCGCCAGATCGAGGTGGCGGCCATGAAAAAGATGAAAAAGGCCTTGATCGAGATGCGCTGACGCGCCCCGCTTTCGGGCCTTGACGCCTGTGCTGCCCGGTCTTGACCGGGCTTTTTTGTGCCTGGCTTGCGCTAAAGTAGCTTCTGTTTTTTATTTTTTGGGATCTGGACATGACCACCACCACCCGATTTTCCCGTCGCCTGTGGGCCCAAGCCCTGGGGGCTGCCCTGGTTCTGGGCGCGGCACCGGCCTGGGCTCAGCAGTGGCCCACCCAGACGGTGCGTCTGGTGGTGGGCTTTCCGGCTGGCTCCAGCCCCGACCTGACCGCGCGTGCCTTGGCTGAACCCCTGGCCAAAGCCCTGGGCCACAACGTCATCGTCGAAAACAAAGTGGGCGCGGGCGGCAACATCGCCGCCGACTTCGTGGCCAAGTCCACCGACGGCCACACCCTGGGACTCATGATCAACGGCAACATGACGATTGCCCGCATCCTGAACCCCAAGGTGCCCTACGACCCCCTCAAAGACCTGGCCCCGATCAGCCTGATCGGCAAAGCCCCCCTGGTGCTGACCGTGCCCGCCAACGCGCCCGGCCAGACCGCAGCCGAATGGCTCAGCCATGCCCAAAAAGCCGGCCAGCAGCTCAGTTATGCCTCGCCCGGCGTGGGCACCGTGGCGCACCTGGGCATGGAATTGCTCAAAACCAAATCGGGCATCGCACCGGTGCATGTGCCCTACCCCGGCAACCCCCAGATCATCACCGCCATGCTGGGCGGTCAGATCCAGTTGGCGCTGCTGCCACCGGCCATGTCGGCGGCGCAGGTCAGCGCTGGCAAGCTGCGCGCCATCGGGGCTTCGAGCAGCGGGCGCAGCCCGGTGGCCGCCGAAGTCCCGAGTCTGTCCGAGATCGGGGTGAAGGATTACCAGCTGGAAATCTGGAACGCCCTGGCAGCGCCGGCCTCCATGCCCGCGGCGGTGGCCACCCGCTTGTCGGCCATGGTCAGCGACATCGTGCGCTCACCCGAGATGCGCGCGCGCCTGTTCCAACAAGGCTGGCAGGTGGTGGGTTCCTCGCCCGAGGGTTTGCGCCACCGCATCGAGTCCGACACCCAGGCCTTGGGCGCGATCATCCGCAGTCAGAAGATCGAGGTGAACTGACGACCTTGGCGGCTCACTTGCCGCTGAGCAAGATCTTCACGTCCGCCGCCAGGGTCTCGGCACCGCTGGCGTGCCGGTTGTACAGGCGAATGCGGCCCTGCGGGTCAAAGGTGAAGCTGCCGGCCGAGTGGTCCATGGTGTAGCTGGTGGGGGTTTTGCCCTCGACCTTTTTGTAATAGATCTTGAAGTCCTTGGTCACTTTGGGCAGCTGTTCGGGCGTCGGGCGAAGGGCCACAAAATCGCTGCCGAAATTGGCCACATAGGCCTTGAGCAGTTCGGGGGTGTCCCGCTCGGGGTCCACCGTGACGAAGATCCCCTGCAACCTGGCCCCGTCGCTGCCCAGCAGCTGCTTGGCCTGGGCGATTTCCTGCAAGGCCGTGGGGCACACATCGGGGCATTGGGTGAAACCAAAAAACACCACCACCGCCTTGCCCGCAAAGTCCTTCAATGTGCGCACCTGCCCATCCTGGTCGCTCAGGGTCCAGCCTTGGGCGTAATCGGCACCGGTGATGTCCACGCCCTTGAAAGCGGGTTTGTCCTGGCCGCACCCGGTCAGCAGCCCAGGGACTGTGGCCAGGCCCGAGGCCAGAAAAAGACCCGAAAAAACTCTGCGCTGCAGCATGCCTGTGGCCTCACAAAAGGTAGTGGTCCAACAACAAAGCGGCAAACAGGGCGCTCAGATGGATCAGTGAAAAACGGAAGGTCTTGCGGGCCAATTCGTCCGAGTACCGGCGGTACAGGGCGAGCGCGTAAGCGATGAAAACCAGGCTCAGCACCACCGCCGCCGCCAGGTACAGCCAAGAGCTCATGCCATACACAAAGGGCATGAGGCAAGACGCCATCAGGACCCAGGTGTAGAGCAGGATTTGCAGCCGCGTGAATGCGTTGCCATGCGTGACCGGCAGCATGGGCAAGCCCGATTGGCGGTAGTCCTCGACACGGTACAGCGCCAGGGCCCAGAAATGCGGCGGGGTCCACAGGAAAATGATGAGGAACAGGATCAGGGCCTCGGGGCCCACCTGGCCGGTCATGGCGGCCCAGCCCAACACCGGCGGCATGGCGCCACTGGCGCCGCCAATGACGATGTTTTGCGGTGTCAGGGGCTTCAAAATCACGGTGTAAACCACGGCATAGCCCACAAAGGTGGCAAAAGTCAGCCACATGGTGAGCGGGTTCACCAGCACATACAGCACCGCCGAGCCCAGGGCGCACAAGATGGCGGAAAACAACAGCGCCTGCCGATCGCTCAGCTCGCCTTTGGCGGTGGGCCGCCAGGCGGTGCGCTTCATCTTGGCATCGATGGTTTTTTCAACCAGGCAGTTGAAGGCTGCGGCGGCACCAGCCACCAGCCAGATCCCCACGCAAGCCCACAAACCCAGCTTCAATTCGGCCCAGTTGGGCACACCCGGCACGGCCAGGACCATGCCGATCAGGGCACAGAAAACAATCAACTGGACCACACGCGGTTTGGTCAAGGCGTAATACTGCTGCCAGGCAGTCATGGGCAAACGGGCGGTGGCGGCGGTCATGGGGCAGGCCTTGAGGAGAACGACATACGGTGTGCATTATCGGCCCGGCTGACACTGAGCGCCCAGGTCAGCGTCAGCACCATGGCCGCAGAGCCACCCGTGTGCAAAACAGCGGCCAGCAAGGGCCAACCCAAGACCACATTGGACAGCCCGGTGACCAGCTGCAATGCCGACAGACCCAACAAGCAGCGGCCTGCCGGAACCAGCCCGTGCTGGCGACGCAAATGCCAGCCCAGCCACACCAGAACGCCCAACACCAGCCACGCTGCCGAGCGGTGCACAAAGTGGATGGTGGACAGGGCCAAAAAGGGCAAGAGCTCGCCTTCCGGGGTGTAACCCAGCTCGCGCCAGACACGGAAACCCTGCCAGTTCATCTCGGGCACCCATTGGCCATGGCAGGTCGGAAAATCGGGACAGGCCAGCACCGCGTAGTTGGTGCTGACCCAGCCCCCCAGGGCAATCTGCAGCCACAACAGCCCAAAGCCAAACCACAAACCCCGGCGCAAAGCAGGCGCCAGAGGCCGCACACCGGCACCGTCGTAGCGCACGGCTTGGGCCATGAGCAAGGCCAGCAAGCCGATGCCGAACATGAGGTGCAAGGTGACAATGGCCGGGAACAGCTTCATGGTCACGGTCAGCGCGCCAAACGCGCCTTGCAGACAGACCCACACCAGGGTCAGGGTGGGCAGCCAGGGCTTGATCTCGCGGCTTTGACGGCGCAACCACCAGGTCATGCCGGCGAGGGTGAGGATCAACACCCCCACCCCTGTGGCCAGGTAGCGGTGGACCATCTCGATCCAGGCCTTGCTGTGCGTGACCGGGCCTGTGGGCATGGCGGTCTCTGCGGCGGTGATTTCGACCTTGGCACCGATGGGCGTGGCGCTGCCGTAGCAACCCGGCCAGTCAGGGCAACCCAGCCCGGAGTCCGTCAGCCGGGTGAAGGCTCCGAACAGCACCAGGTCAAAGGTCAGGAACAGGGTGATCAGGGTCAGGCCCTTCAGGCGGCCCGTAGGCGTGGCCTGGCGTTGACGCCACAACCACCAGGCCAGCGGCAATGCCGCCACGGCCAGGCCCACGGCCATCAGCTCCAGCACAGGCTCCAGGTTGTACAGCGCGACCTCACTCATGTGTCAACGTCCCGCCTGGTCCCAGGATGAAGAGGCCTTGAGCAAGCGGCTCAAATCCTTTTTGGCTTTGGAGGCGCCGGCCACATCCATCTGGGCCGGAAAGCGCATCATGAAATTGCCCATGGGGTCGACCACGTACAAATGGTCCTGCAAGGCGTGGCCTGCACCGGGGCTGATCCAGCGGCCCACCGATTCAGGGTCCATGCGCAACACCTGGGCGCCCTGCAGCGCCGCTTGCAGTTCCTGGGCGATGGGCGCTGCATCGGTCACCAGCCAGACCCGGTCCAGGCGGTCTTTGTCCCGGCCCAATATTTCGCGCAGTTGCCGCTGGAAATAGAGGTTTTGCTGGCAGCGTTCGTCGCACGCACCCGAAGACACATGGACCAGCAACCACTGGCCTTTGAGCGCGTGCAAAGGCACGGCCTGGCCCTGCTCATTGTTCACGCTGATGGCGGGCATGTCCTTTTGCGGCTGGATCAGCTCGCCGTACACGCTGCGGCCCTCGGGCCTGAGCACGTAATAGGTGAAATAGGAGGCGATGACCGGCGATGCGCACACCAGCAGCATGGCGATCATTTTCCATCGGCCGATGCGGGTGCGCTTGGCGTCCGCCTCGGCCAAATCGCCCGGGCTGGGCAGGGCATGCACCGTCATGGCCAATGGGCTGTCAGCGTGCTCTTGGGGTGCGGCGGGGTTGGACAATTTGGAACCAGACATAAAGTAGTGCGATCAAGGCGCTCAGGCCAAACCATTGAAAAGCGTATCCATGGTGTTTTTCAACGCCACTGGCCACCACGGGCCATTCGCGCAGCAAGCCCTCCGACAGGGCCCCTGACTGCATCAAGGTGAATGGGGGCAACTCCAGACCTGTTTCCTGCTGGAAGCCTTGCCAGTCGAGATTTTGCCGTATCGGCCCTTTTTCCTCCCCCCCGAAGTCATAGAGCCTTGAGGGCCATGGGGCCAAATGCCCCTGCACCTCCACCCGTCCGGCCGGGGTGTCCACCGGTGGCAGCGCCGCACGGTCGGTGAACGAGCGTTGCGCCCAACCGCGCTGGACCAGGACCGTGGTGCCCAGGCCCTCGAGTTTCAAGGGCGTCAGGACAAAAAAGCCGGGCTTGGCGTTCATCTGCCGGTTTTCCAGGTAGACGGTTTTTTCTGGCAACCAATGCCCCACCAGCACAAAGCGGCGGTGCAGCCACTCGGCGCGCTTGTCGTCCTGTTGCCAGGCCGCGTTCAGGCTTTGCCCATCGAGCACCGGCTTTTGGGCCTGCTCGGTCCTGGCCTGTTGCAAAGCGTTTTTTTCGGCCGCCCGACCCAGTTGCCACATGCCCAGTGAAAAGGTGAGCGCCACACCGAGCCCGGCCAGTGCCAACAAGAGCCATCTCTGGAGCCCCGGGGTTTTAGCAGTCATTGGATAATGCCACCATGAAAATTTTGGTTGTCATTGCTTTCCTGGCCATTTTGGCCAGCCTGGTCTGGGCGCTGTTGCACATGATGCGGGGCAGCGCGCCACCCGAAGAGGGTCAGGCCGTGCCGAAAAGCAAAATGGCCACGGCCCTGGCCCTGCGGGTCGGATTGTCGATTGTGCTGTTCGTCTGCGTTCTGATCGCTTGGACCCTGGGCTGGATTCAACCGACGGGCATCCCCTCGGGGGTCTGAACCGCTTCGGCTCGCTCGGTGCCTTTCAACAAAAAAGCGCCCTCGGGCGCTTTTTTGTGGGGCCACACCGTGCTCACATCCAGTAAACCAGGATGTACAGACCCAACCAGACCACGTCCACAAAGTGCCAGTACCAGGCGGCACCTTCAAAACCGAAATGGCGGTCTTTGGTGAAGTGGCCCTTTTGCAGGCGCAAGGTGATGAACAACAGCATCAGCATGCCCACGAACACATGGAAGCCGTGGAAGCCGGTCAGCATGTAAAAGGTGGAGCCGTAGATGCCGGACGACAGCTTCAGGTTGAGCGTGCCCCAGGCATAGGCGTATTCGTAGCCCTGAACGCACAAGAAAATCAGGCCCAGCAGCACCGTCATCCACATGTATTTGATGGTTTTCAGGCGGTCACCGGCTTGCAGGGCATGGTGGGCAATCGTCAAGGTGACGCCGGAGGTCAGGAGCAAAGCCGTGTTGATGGTGGGCAACCAGAAAGGACCCATGGTCTTGAAGGGCTCGACGATGCCAGCGGGCGAAGTGGTCGCACCGGCCACCACGCTGGGCCAGGCGGCCTTGAAGTCGGGCCACAGCAAGGCATTTTCGAGACTGCCCAGCGCAGGGATGGAGTGCGAACGCGCCCACCACAAAGCGGTGAAAAAAGCACCGAAGAACATGACCTCAGAAAAGATGAACCAGGTCATGCTCCAGCGGAAAGACAAATCAATCTTCCGGCTGTACATGCCGGTTTCGCTCTCATGGACCGCTTCGGAAAACCACTGGTACAAAACGATCAACCACCAGGCCAGACCGAAGAACAGGCAATACTGGCCCCATTCGGCACCATTGATCCATTGGCCTGCGCCCAAAATGACGAAGAACAGGCCAATCGCCGACATCACGGGGTGACGCGACGCGTGTGGGACGTAGTAATAAGGCGTGGTGCCGTGTGCTGCTGAACTCATGAAAACTCCTGCTCTCTCTTCTTTCGAAATCTGATGGACGGTCTAAAGGACAATGGGCTGCGAGACCACCCAATTGACCAATGCGATCAGTCCCAAAACAAACAACAATGCCGCACCGATGCCCACGGCGATGATGTGAAACGGGTTGAGTTTCTCCAGATCCTGCTGGTAGTCGGCGCCTTTGCGCAAACCGACAAAGGACCACAGCACGGCCTGCACCGTCCGCAACCAGGACGCCGATGGCAAGGCCTTGGAATCCGGGCTGCTCATGAACCGGCCCCCGTCGCAGACGGCTGACCCAATGCCAAAGGTTTGGTGGGTGCGGCCGGTGTCTTTCCACCGACTTCAAAGAAGGTGTAGGACAAGGTGATGGTGGTGACATCCTTGGACAACTTGGGGTCGATCACGAAGGCCACCGGCCATGATTTTTTCTCGCCCGCTTCCAGGGTGTACTCGTTGAAACAAAAACACTCGAGCTTGTTGAAATGGCTCGCCGCTTGCCGGGGGGCATAGCTGGGGATGGCCTGGGCTGCCATGCGACGGTTCTGGATATTCTGGAACTCGTACATGACGGTGGTCAATTCACCCGGATGCACCTGCATCGAGCGTTTTTCAGGCTTGAAATCCCAAGGGCCACGCACGTTCGCGTCGAATTCCACCGTGATGGTTCGGCTGGTGTCCACCTGCGTGTTGCGCAGCACTTCGGCTGCCTTGCCGGCCTTGGCATTGCCGGGCACCTGGGTTTCGGAAATCGACAGCACGTTGATGCCGGTGATCTCGCAAATGGCCTTGTAAATCGGCACGAGTGCATACCCGAAGCAGAACATGCCGGCGGTCACCACCGCCAGCTTGCCCACCATCTTCAGGTTTTCACCACGCAGATTCATCGGGGATCTTTCACGGTGCCAGCAGTATCAACTTGGCCACAAAACCCAGCAACACGGCGCAAGCCACCGA
>JAIXXW010000240.1 GCA_027490555.1 Comamonadaceae bacterium
GGGGGCGGACCTGCTCCAGGATGAGGGCCAGCAAGATGGCAAAAAAACTCATGGTTCTCTCACGTGGTCGGTGGGGCCGCCAAAAAGCGGTAGAGGTTGCGCAGCATGCCGGCGGTGGCACCCCAGATGAAGCGCTCGATGGCCTCGGCCTCGCCGTTGGCCTGGGGCCTCGGTTCCAGATAGGTCATCGAAAACCAATGCCGCTTTTGGCCTTGCCACTCCATGGCATGGCGGTGGTGGTTGGCCGGATCCATCAAAAAGGAAAGCGGCACCTCAAAAACATCGTCGACTTCTTGCGTGTTGGGCGACAACTGGCAATCGGGCGATACCAGGCCGATCACCGGCGTGACCCAAAACGCCGTGCCGGTGACATAGGTGGGCAATTCGCCCAGGACCTGAACATGCCGGGCTTCCAGACCAATTTCCTCTTGTGCTTCGCGCAGCGCCGTGGCGGGTTTGCTGATGTCCTCGGGGTCGACCTTGCCCCCGGGAAAAGCGATCTGGCCCGAATGGGTGTTCATGTGCGCAGCCCGCCGCGTCAGCAAAACCGTGGGTGCATCCGCGTGGGGGCCGCGCATGACGATGGGCACCAGCACAGCGGCTTGGGCCGGTGCGCGCTGGGACGTGAAACTTTCCCTGACCACCTCGGGATGCCAGATGGGAGGGGTCCGAAAGCGTGCCCGGATGGCCTCGGGCAAAAGCTGCGAAGTCGGCACAGCAGGCATATCGTGGTCGATTTGCCAAACCGGGACTTGACGCGGATCGAAGGGCGGGTTTTTGGACACAGTGGGTATTTATAACCGAGATGCTGCGGCGTAATGCCCGCCCCTCCGGTCCGGCCAGGATCGGACCTGCGCCCCAGCGCGCAGGTTGGCTTGTGCGTGACCGTCAGGCCAGGCCGTAAAATGGGCCCTGTTGCGTATGCTTGCAACACTATTTCATTACGGATACGGGTTCTTTTATGAAACGCGATTATTTTTCCCAAGACGGACGAAGCGAGCGGCGCCATGGCGAGCACCGCATGGGCAGTTGCATGGCATTGATCGACGGTCGGTTTCTGATCTGGCTGGCGCAGCAAGGGGCCACGGGGGCCAGCGGCGAGACGGTCAACCGGCAGGGTTTGTTGGGCTTGCTCTCGCAGGCCTTGAGCCAGGCGGGGCTGGACGTGGACCTGCGGCGCATCTACTGGTACAGCGACCGTTCGGATGGTCAGGTCATGGATGACCAGATCGTTCGGCTGGTGCAAGCCCACAATGCCGATGGCGGCGCTTCCTTGCTGCGGTCTTTGGGGCACGACCTGCAGAAGTTGGCAGAGCACCATGCCTGTGACCATGTCCTTTTGGCCAGCGACGATGAGCGCTGCTTGCCCCTGATCGACGAAGCCCAACTCCGTGGCCTGAGCGTGCACCTGCTGTGCGACGAGTCGGCCCGCAACATGCCCCACATGGCGCGCACCGACCCTGGCTGGGCCCGTTTGCTGGCCCAGGGCGATCGTCGGGTGGTCATCCATGCCCAGACCCTGGCTGAGCTGCTGCAAGGCAAGTCGCCGAACGGGGTGGGCCTGTCGGCGGAGGACGTCGAGGCGCTGCGCCAATCGATGCAGGAGGTGGTCACGGCCTGGTGGAGCGAGGAGCCGGAGGATCTGCGTGAAGACCTGCGCGATGCGTTGCAGGTCAGCAGAGGCATCCCGCAAGAGGTGGACCGACAGCTGCTGCTGCGCATGCGCCAGCGCCTGTCCCGTGCTTTGAGCTTGCCTGAAAAGAAAATGTTGCGCGAAACCTTGCGCGCCGTGGTGTCTGGCCCCGTGGCCCCGGCGGAGCCCGCTTTGGTGGGTCTGCCGCCGGACAGCGAGGATTGACCGTCTCCCAGGACAGCGCGTTGCGCGAAAAAAAGCCCTGAGGCGCGCGTCAGGGCTTGGGGCGGCAACAGACAGCGGCTGTGCTCAGGCCTGTGTGTGGTACTGGGTCACGCGCTCGACTTCGTTTTTCGATCCCAGAATGACGCTCACGCGCTCGTGCAACTGGCTGGGCTGCAGGTCCAGGATGCGTTGCCGGCCGTTGGTGGCGGCGCCTCCGGCCTGTTCGATCAGCCAGCTCATGGGGTTGGCTTCGTACAAGAGACGCAGTTTTCCGGGCTTGTTCGGCTCGCGCTTGTCCCAGGGGTACATGAAGATGCCGCCACGGGTCAGGATGCGGTGCACGTCGGCCACCATGCTGGCGATCCAGCGCATGTTGAAGTCTTTGCCACGCGGTCCCTCGCGGCCTTGCAGGCATTCATCGACGTAGCGGCGCACGGGCTCGTCCCAGTGGCGCATATTGCTCATGTTGATGGCGAATTCCCGGGTATCCGGGGGCACCTGCACATTTTCCTGGGTGAGCACAAAAGAGCCTTGCTCGCGGTCCAGCGTGAACATCGCCACGCCGTCGCCCACCGTCAGCACCAGGGTGGTTTGCGGGCCGTAGATGCAGTAGCCGGCGGCCACTTGCCGCTGGCCGGGCTGCAAGAAGTCCTGCTCGGTCACGACCTGGCTGTCTTCGGGTTTTTGGAGCACACTGAAAATGGTGCCGATGCTGACATTCACATCGATGTTGGACGAGCCGTCCAGCGGGTCGAACATCAGCAGGTACTCGCCCTGCGGGTAGCGGTTGGGCACCGGGTAGATGCTGTCCATTTCCTCGCTGGCCATGGCGGCCAGGTGGCCGCCCCACTCATTGGCTTCGATCAGCACCTCGTTGGCGATGATGTCCAGTTTTTTTTGCACCTCGCCTTGCACGTTTTCTTGGTCGGTGCTGCCCAAAACACCGCCCAGCGCCCCTTTGTTGACCGCGTGGCTGATGCTTTTGCAGGCGCGCGCCACCACCTCGAGCAGCAGGCGCAGCTCGGCCGGGATGTGGCCTTTGTCGCGTTGCTGCTCGACCAGGTAGCGCGAGAGGGAAATTTTGCTGCTCATCTGGGTTCCTCGGGTTTCAGGTCGCGCTCAGCGCACGCTCGATGAC
>JAIXXW010000243.1 GCA_027490555.1 Comamonadaceae bacterium
CGAGCAGTCCAAAACCCAGGCGGCCCGCTGCATGGATTGCGGCACACCGTTTTGCAACAACGGCTGCCCGGTCAACAACATCATCCCGGACTTCAACGACCTGGTGTACCAGGGCGACTGGAAGAACGCGATCGAGGTGCTGCACAGCACCAACAACTTCCCGGAGTTCACCGGCCGCATCTGCCCCGCACCTTGCGAGGCCGCTTGCGTGGTCAACTTCAACGACGATGCGGTGGGCATCAAGTCGATCGAGCACGCCATCATCGACCGCGCCTGGGCCGAAGGCTGGGTCACCCCCCGTCCAGCCAAAGTCAAGACTGGCCGGGCCGTGGCCGTCATCGGCGCAGGCCCGGCCGGCCTGGCCGCTGCCCAGCAGCTGGCGCGCGCCGGGCACGACGTGACCTTGTTCGAGAAGAATGACCGCGTGGGCGGCTTGCTGCGCTATGGCATCCCCGACTTCAAGATGGAAAAGTCGCACATCGACCGCCGCGTGCAGCAGCTCGAGGCCGAAGGCGTGAAGATCCGCACCAGCGTGCTGGTGGGCGAATGGCCCAAGGACTCCAAGGTCACCAACTGGGCCAAGGAAACCATCAGCGCCGAGCAGCTCCAAAAAGACTTCGACGCCGTGCTCTTGACCGGCGGTGCCGAGCAGTCGCGCGATTTGCCCGTGCCCGGCCGCGATCTGGACGGCATCCATTTCGCCATGGAGTTCCTGCCCCAGCAAAACAAGGTCAATGCCGGTGACAAGCTCAAGGGCCAGTTGCGCGCCGACGGCAAGCACGTCATCGTGATCGGCGGCGGTGACACCGGCAGCGATTGCGTGGGCACCAGCACACGCCACGGCGCTTTGAGCGTGACCCAGTTCGAGGTCATGCCCGAGCCGCCCGAAAAGGAAAACAAGGCACTGGTCTGGCCCTACTGGCCCATGAAACTGCGCACCAGCTCCAGCCACGACGAGAGCGCTGAAAAAGGCTTGCTCCAGCGCGAGTTTGCGATTTCCACCAAGGCCTTCATCGGCGACAAAGGCAAGGTCACGGGTCTGAAGACCGTGCACGTCGAGTTCAAGGACGGCAAGATGGTCGAGGTGCCTGGCACCGAGAAGGAATACAAGGCCGACCTGGTCCTGTTGGCCATGGGCTTCACCAACCCGGTGGCCACCGTGCTCGACGCCTTTGGCATCGACAAGGACGCCCGTGGCAACGCCAAAGCCAGCACCGACTTCATTGGCGGTTATGCCACCAATGTGCCCAAAGTCTTTGCCGCCGGCGACATGCGCCGGGGGCAGTCGCTGGTGGTCTGGGCCATCCGCGAAGGCCGTCAGGCCGCACGCGCCGTGGACGAGTTCCTGATGGGCAGCAGTGAGCTGCCGCGATAAGGAACTTTGGTTCTACGTATAATCCCGATCATTTCCCGGTTTTCACAGCCCTGAGCGGGAGCCCCTACCATCACAAGAGCCGGACCAACCGGCTCTTGTTTTTTATGAACGACAGCAACCCACCACCACTTGTTGAACTGCGCGACCTGACTTTCGGGTACGGCGACCGTGTCATCTTGAAGAACCTGAGCTTCAATGTGCCGCGTGGGCAAGTCACGGCCCTGATGGGCGTGTCGGGGGGCGGCAAGACCACGGTGCTGCGCCTGATTGGCGGACAAGTCCGGGCCAACCAGGGCCAGGTCCTGTTCGATGGCCAAGACATCACCCCCATGCCGCAGGCCCAGCTGTACGCGGCGCGCCGGCGCATGGGCATGCTGTTCCAGTTCGGCGCGCTGTTCACCGACATGACCGTGTTCGACAACGTGGCCTTTCCCTTGCGCGAGCACACTCGCTTGTCCGAAGACCTGGTGCGTGACATCGTGCTGATGAAGCTCGATGCGGTGGGTTTGCGCGGTGCGCGCGACCTCAAACCTTCCGAGATTTCCGGGGGCATGAGCCGCCGGGTGGCCCTGGCCCGGGCCATCGCACTCGACCCCGACCTGATCATGTACGACGAGCCCTTCGCCGGGCTCGACCCGATCTCGCTGGGCACGGCCGCGCGCCTGATCCGGCGTCTGAACGACAGCCTGGGCATCACCAGCTTGGTGGTCTCGCACGACGTGACCGAGACCTTCGAGATCGCCGACCATGTGGTGATTTTGGCCAATGGCGGTGTGGCCGCGCAGGGCACGCCCGCCCAGCTGCGGGCCAGCACCGACCCGCTGATCCACCAGTTTGTGCATGCCTTGAGCGACGGCCCGGTGCCCTTCCATTACCCGGCCCCCAGCGCCTTGCAGGACTATGACCGGAGGCCCGCATGATCACCGCCATGCTGGGCGCTTTGGGTGCCAACACCCGACAGCTGTTGGCCGACTGGGGCTACGCCGCGCGTTTGTTTGTCAAGTTGCTGACCCTGTCGGGGCCCGCGCTCAGGCGCTTTGGCCTGGTGCGCGACCAGGTGCATTTTCTGGGCAATTACTCCCTGGCCATCATCACCGTGTCCGGCCTGTTCGTCGGCTTTGTGCTGGGCTTGCAGGGTTACTACACGCTGCAGCGCTACGGTTCGGCCGAGGCCCTGGGCTTGCTGGTGGCGCTGAGCCTGGTGCGCGAGTTGGGGCCTGTGGTGGCGGCGCTGTTGTTTGCCGGTCGGGCCGGGGCCTCGCTCACCGCCGAGATCGGCTTGATGCGTGCGGGCGAGCAGCTCACCGCCCTGGAAATGATGGCCGTTGACCCGGTGCAGCGGATTTTGGCCCCGCGTTTTTGGGGCGGCATCATCGCCTTGCCCCTGCTGGCGGCGGTGTTCAGCGCGGTGGGCATTCTGGGCGGTTATGTGGTGGGCGTGTTGCTGATTGGCGTGGACGCGGGGTCTTTCTGGAGCCAGATGCAAGGCGGCGTCGATGTGTTCAAGGACGTGGGCAACGGCATCGTCAAAAGCGTGGTGTTCGGTGTGGCCGTGACCTTCATCGCTTTGCTGCAAGGTTATGTGGCCAAGCCCACCCCCGAGGGTGTGGCCAGTGCCACCACGCGCAGTGTGGTGGTTTCTTCTTTGTCGGTGTTGGGGCTGGATTTCATCCTGACCGCGATGATGTTCAGCATTTGAGGAGGACGTCATGCAACGTTCAAAAAATGATGTGTGGGTGGGTTTGTTTGTGATGCTGGGTGCCTTGGCCGTGCTGTTTCTGGCGCTCAAGGCGGCCAACTTGCTGACCTGGAGTTTCAGCCAGGACTACGAGGTCACGGCCAAGTTTGACAACATCGGTGGGCTCAAGCCGGGTGCCGCGGTCAAGAGTGCCGGTGTTGTGGTGGGCCGCGTCAAGCAAATCGAATTCGACGGCGAATCCTTCCAGGCCAAGGTGACCCTGGCCCTGCAAACGGACCACGCTTTCCCCCGGGACAGCTCGCTGAAAATCCTGACCAGCGGTTTGCTGGGCGAGCAATACCTGGATGTCTCTCCGGGTGCCGACGAGAAAAACCTGGTCGCCGGTGACCGCATCGGTTCCACCCAATCGGCGGTGATCCTGGAAAACCTGATCAGCCAGTTCCTGTTCAACCAGGCCGAGAAGTCTTCAGAGGGGAAAAAGCCATGAGCGCCCTGCTGAGGCCTTGGTGCATGGCAGTGACCGCCGCTGTGTTGTTGCTCCTGCAAGGCTGCGCCACCGTCCAAAACCCCGATGTGCGCGACCCCTGGGAGCCGATGAACCGCAGCATCTACCAATTCAACGATGCGGTGGACACCATCGCCTTGAAGCCGGCCGCCCAGCTGTATGTGAAGGTGCTGCCGTCTTTTGTGCGCACCGGTGTGGGCAATTTCCTGGGCAATCTCGGCGATGTTTGGTCGATGGCCAACAGCGCCATGCAGCTCAAGGGCTTCGCCACGGTGGAAACCTTCATGCGGATCAATGTCAACACCTTCATGGGGCTGGGGGGCATTTTGGACGTCGCGTCCGAGATGGGCATTGAAAAGCGCCGAGAAGACTTTGGCCAGACCCTGGGCTACTGGGGCATCCAGTCCGGGCCGTATGTGATGCTGCCTTTTTTTGGGCCCTCCACGCTGCGCGATGCGCTGGCGTTTCCCGTGGACATGCAAGGCAGTGTGACCCAAAGGCTCAACGACCA
>JAIXXW010000339.1 GCA_027490555.1 Comamonadaceae bacterium
CTGAAGTGGCAAGGCCACGCCTACCTGGATTCGAACGAAGGCGACGAGCCCGTGGATCGGGGTTTTCACACCTGGGACTGGTCACGCGCCCGCATGCGCGACGGCAGCACCCTGGTGTTTTACGACATGCAGTCGCCCGGCCGCGAAGACCGGGTGCTGTCGCTGCGCTTCACGCCCCAGGGCACGGTGGAGCCCATCGCCACCCCTGCGGTGCAGACCTTGCCCAAGACCGGCTGGCGCATCGCGCGCCGCATGCGCAGTGCGCAGGCGGTGCGGGTGCAAGAACAACTCGAAGACACGCCGTTTTACCAGCGTGCCTTGCTGCAATTTGACCACGCGGGCGAGCCCTTGCTCGCCTTCCACGAAACCCTGTCGGTGCCGCGTCTGGTGTCACCGGTGGTTCAAGCCATGCTGCCTTTTCGCATGCCAAGGCGGGCTTGAGATGAACAACCTTGAACTGACCATGTCCGGCACCAGTCCGCCATCGCCAGAGCTCAGGGCGACCCCATTCCTGGCCATGGTGGCCAAGAATAGCCCTCGTGCGGGCCGTGCACGTCTTCTGCAAGGAGAAAACGATGTCTGATCAAGACAAAGTCTGGCCAACGGGATTAACCCAGGCCGAATCGGAAGAGATTCACCGCAATCTCATCCAGGGCACGCAGATTTTCGGCATGATTGCCGCATTTGCCCATCTGCTGGCCTTCATCTACTCACCCTGGCTCAAGTAAAGGGGACACCTCATGATCTATTCGAAAATGTGGTTGGTGGTGAAACCTTCGGTCGGTATTCCAGTGTTCATTGCGGCTGTGGCGATTGCATCGTTCAGCGTGCACTTGGCACTGACCCTGAACACCACCTGGGTGAAGAGCTTCCTCAACGGTGGCTCCAAAGTCGTTGCAACCGCTCCGGCGGACGCGGCGGCCAAGAAGTAACGGGCTTGTCCCGCCGAAAGGCCAGGCGCGCAAGCGCCTGGTCCTTCTCAGATGAACAAAACACAGACATCCTGGATGCAGTCGCTGGCCCATTGGGGTCCGCGCTTTTTGCCATTTGCTGACGCTGCCAGCGAAGACCTGCCGCTGTCACGCCTGTTGCGTTTGTCGCTGTTTCAAATATCGGTCGGTATGGCCATGGTCATGCTGGTGGGCACCCTCAACCGCGTGATGATCGTGGAGCTCAAAGTCTCCGCCACGCTGGTGTCCTTCATGGTGGCCTTGCCCTTGCTGATTGCCCCTTTGCGCACACTCATCGGATTTCGCTCGGACAACCACCGCTCGCAACTGGGCTGGCGGCGGGTGCCTTACATCTGGATGGGCAGCTTGCTGCAGTTTGGCGGCTTTTCCATCATGCCCTTTGCGCTGCTGGTGCTGGCCGGGGCCGGCCAGGCCAGTCAGGCCCCGGCTTGGGTGGGGCAGGTGGGGGCTGCGGGGGCCTTCTTGCTGGTGGGCCTGGGCATGCACACGGTGCAAACCGCAGGCCTGGCCCTGGCCACCGACCTGGCCCCGCCCGAGCGCCAGCCGCAGGTGGTGGGCCTCATGTACGTCATGCAGCTGGTCGGCATGATCGGCAGCGCCTTGGCCCTGGGCTATCTGCTGCACGACTACAGCCCCGGTCAACTCATCCGCGTGGTGCAGGCCGTGGCCGTGACCACCCTGGTGCTCAACGTCATCGCCCTGTGGAAGCAGGAGCCGCGCAGCCGGCTGCGCAAACCCGGCACCCCCATCGAGCACACCTTTGGCCAAGCCTGGCAGCTGTTTTGCCAAGGCCCGAACACCGTGCGGCGCCTGCTCGCGGTGGGCCTGGGCACCATGGCTTTCACCATGGAAGACGTTCTGCTGGAGCCCTATGGCGGCGAGATCCTGCACATGAGCGTGTCCAGCACCACCTTGCTGTCGGCCACATTGGCCCTGGGGGGGCTTCTGGGCTTTGCCTGGGCCTCGCGCGTGCTGGGGCGCGGCGGCGACGCTTACCGCATGTCCGGCTGGGGCGCCTGGATCGGCTTGCCGGCTTTTGCGGCCGTCCTGGCCTCGGGCCCGCTGGCCTCGCCGGCGGTGTTTGTCTTGGGCATCTTCCTGATTGGATTTGGCGGTGGCTTGTTCGCCCACGGCACCTTGACGGCCAGCATGCAACTGGCCCCTCCCGGCCAGGTCGGTTTGGCCATGGGCGCCTGGGGCGCCGTGCAGGCCACGGCCGCGGGCGTGGGCATGGCCGCTGGCGGTCTGCTGCGAGACGGCGTGGCCTTGGTGAGCAGCCCCGTCATGGGTTACTCGACCGTTTACCTGATCGAGATCGTCCTGCTGGCCCTGACCCTGTGGGCCATGGGACCTTTGATGCGATCGCCTGCACGGCCTCCCGCCAACTCTGCATAATCATCCGCTCCAGCAACCCTCACCCCCCGACCCACCCACCAAGGACTCACCATGGAAATCAAACACATCCTCATCATCATGTTCGTGGTTTTTGGCCTGTTCATGCTGGCCAACTGGTTCAACCGTCCGCGCGGTCCCCGCAA
>JAIXXW010000353.1 GCA_027490555.1 Comamonadaceae bacterium
GACTCGGCCAGTTCGTCGGCATGGTTCAAAAAGCCCTGCAGGTCCTCATACGGCCCGGCGTTGTTGCCCAGCCCCCAGTTGCTGCTGGTCTGGTTCACATTGCTGCGGATGTACTGGTAACCCGCGCAGGTGTTGTAGACACGGATCTCGTCGCGGCTTTTGCCGCCCAAAGCGGTGTACACCGGCATCCCCGCCGATTTGCCAAAAATGTCCCACAAGGCGATGTCCACGGCCGAATTGCCACGCGTCTCCACACCCGAGCCACGCCAGCCCAGGTAGCCGGTGAGGTCGCGCTGGCGCGATTCGATCGCCAGGGGGTCCTGGCCGATCAGCTTGGGGGCCACCCATTCGTGCAGGTAGGCCTCGACCGCCTGCGCCCCCATGAAGGTTTCGCCCAGGCCCACCAGGCCTTCGTCGGTGTGCACGCGCACCCAGATGATGTTGGGGAATTCGCCCAGTCGAATGGTTTCAAGTTGCGTGATGTTCATGCGCAGATCCTTGGCAGACGCAAAAAAGCCCCACAGCTGTGCACTGTGGGGCCCGGGCGCGGTGGATCAACCGCCGCGTGCTTTCCTCAACTCGTCTTGCACCACCTTGATGGCTTCAGGGCCGATCGAGTCCTTGTGCTTGTCGTACACCGATGCCACCCGGGCACGGATGCGGTTTTGCTCGGCAGCGCTGACCTCGTTGACCTGCATGCCCTTGGCCCGCAAGCTGGCCAGCGAACGCTCGTTCAAGGCACGGTTGGCGGCACGTTGCACTTTCTGCCCTTCGAGGGCGGCTTCACGCAAGACCGCCTGCTCCTGGGGGTTGAGCTGGTCCCACAGCTTCTTGCTGTAGAGCACCAGGAAAGGGGTGTAGGCGTGGCGCGTGACGCTCAGGAACTTTTGCACCTCGTTGAATTTGGAGGTTTCGATCGTCACAAAGGGGTTTTCCTGACCATCGATGGTCTTGGTTTCCAGGGCCGTGAACACCTCACCAAAAGCCATGGGCACGGCGTTCGTGCCCAGGGTTCTGAAGGTGTCCAGGAAGATGTTGTTTTGCATCACGCGGACCTTGACGCCCTCGAAGTCTTCCAGCTTGGTCACCGGACGCTTGCTGTTGGTGAGGTTGCGAAAACCATTTTCCCAATAGGCCAGGTTCACCAGGCCCGCGGCTTCGAGCTTGGCATTGAAATACCTGCCCGCAGGGCCATCGAGCACCGCATCGGCTTCTTTCTCGTTGGCAAACAGGAAGGGCAGGTCAAACACACCCAACTCCTTGATGATGCCCACCAGCGGTGAGCTTGAGGTGCAGACCATTTCTTGGGTGCCGGCACGCAAGGCCTGGGTGGCGGGCAGATCACCGCCGGCCGAGCCGCCCCAGAAGGCCGTGATCTTCATCTTGCCGCCGGTCTTGGCGGCCAGGACCTCCTGCATTTTCTTGACGCCCACGCCCACCGGGTGGTCTTCGTTCACCCCGTTGGTGAACTTGATGTTGCGCTCGGCAAACTGCGCCATCGCGCTCGATGCCACCAGGAATGTGCCCGCGATCAGGGTCACCAGATTTCTGCGTTTCAACATGCATGTCTCCTTTGTAAAAAACACAGGTTAAGAAATCAACTCAGCATCCACTTCATCGGCACCAGGACGATGGGCGGGAAAGCAATCAACAGCGCCAGCACACCCAGCTGGGCCAGCAAAAACGGCATGACGCCCTTCAACGCCGTGTCCATGTTGATCTTGGCCACGCCGCACACCACATTGAGCACCGTGCCCACAGGCGGGGTGATCAGGCCAATGGCATTGTTCATAATGAACAAGACACCGAAGTACACCGGGTCAATGCCCGCTTGCTTGACCAGGGGCATCAGCACCGGCGTGAGGATCAGCACCGTGGGCGTGAAGTCCAGCGCCGTGCCGACCACAATCACCAGCAGCATCAACACCACCATCAGCAACATCTTGTTGCCCATCAGGGGCTCCATCATCTTGGCCACCTCGGCCGGGATGTTGGCCACCGTGATCAGCCAGGCGCTGACCATGGCCGCAGCCACCAGGAACATGATGACCGCGGTGGTCTTGCCCGCGGTCAGCACCAGGCTGTAGAGCTTGTTCCATGGCAGTTCGCGGTAAATGAATGCGCCCACCACAAAGCTGTAGACCGCCGCCACCACCGCGGCCTCGGTGGGGGTGAACACGCCGAACTTCATGCCGCCGATGATGAAGACCGGCAGACCCAGCGCCAACAGGCCCTCCCGGGTGGCTCGCCAGCGCTCTGACATCTTCATGCGGGGGCCGGGCTGCACGTTTTCGCGCTTGGCCACCCACCACCAGGTCAGACCGATCGCCAGGCCCATCAGCAGCCCCGGCACAATGCCTGCCAAGAACAGCTTGGTGATGGACACATTGGCCGCCACGCCGAAGATGATGAAACCAATCGAGGGGGGGATCACCGGCGCGATGATGCCGCCCGAGGCGATCAGGCCCGCCGATCGGCCCACGTTGTAGCCCGCCTGTTTCATCATGGGGATCAACAAGGCCGCCAGCGCGGCGGTGTCGGCCACCGCCGAGCCCGACAGCGACGCCATGATGATGGCCGCCATCACCGCCACATAGCCCAGACCGCCCCTGAAGTGTCCGACCCAGGCCATGGCCAGGTTGACGATGCGGCGGCTCAAACCGCCCGCGTTCATGAACTCGCCCGCCAGCAGGAAAAAAGGCACGGCCAGCAAGGGGAAATTGTCGGCACCGTCGACAAAGCGCTGGGCCAAGATCTGGCTGTCAAAGGCATTGATCATGCCGTTGCTGGCCATGTAGGCCATCAGACTCAAACCGCACACCAGCAAGGCGTAGGCGATCGGCATGCCCAGGGCCATGGCCCCCAGCAGACTGAAAACAAAGACGGCGATGGTCATGTGCGCCCCCGAGCCTGTGTGGCCACATCGTCCAGCACCACGGTGTCCTCGGACTCCACCACCATCACCAGGTCCGACTCGGCCAGACGGCCTGTCAGCAAGAGCACCAGCTTGTGCACGTTCATCACCCCCATGACGGAGGCGGTGACATAACCAATACCGTAAATCCAGATCATGGGGATGCCCACCACCACCGAGATGTTGGTCACCTGCAAGTCGTGCATCTTCCAGGTGCCCCAGAAGAACAGCACATTGCAGCCGAGCATCAACACCTCGCTCAGGAAAAAGCACAGCTGCTTGCCGCGCAGGGACAAACGGCGAACCAGCGTGTCCACCCCCAGGTGGCCTCTTTCGCGCATGGCCACCATGGCCCCCAGGTAAGTCAGCCAGATGAAGCAGTAGCGCGACATCTCGTCCGAAATCGAGATGCCCGAGTTGAAGCCGTAGCGCAGGACCACGTTGCCAAACACCATGATGACCATGGCCACCAGGCAGGTCACCACCAGAAATTCCAGCAGTTTGAAAAAGGCGTTGATGAGTGTGGGCATGCGGGTCTTGCGGATCAGGCCAAGGCCTTGGCGTTTGGTTTTTTGAGGCGGCTGTGCGATTTGAGGGGCGTGGGCGCACCCGAGACCACGGGCAGCTTGCGCCGCGAAGCCAGCACCTGCTCGATGTCCTGGCGGGCCCCCTCGATCAGGACCATCACCGCACGCTCGGCCTTGGCCGGGTTGCGCGCGATGACGGCGTCCAGCACCGCCCGGTGCAAGGGCAAGGAGGTTTTGGTGCCATCCTGGATGCGGGTGGAAATCTCGAAACTGGTGCGCAGCAACGCGTTCAACGCCTTGCTCATCTGCACCAGCATGCGGTTGTGCGAGGCCTGCAGCAAACCCTCGTGGAAGCGCAGGTCGTGGCTGACGTAATCGCCCCCCTGCTCGATCGCCTGCTTCATGCCGGCATAGGCGGTTTCGATGCGCTCAATGTCCTCGGGCGTGGCCCGCTCGGCCGCCAGGCGCACGGCAGCGGGCTCCACGATGCGGCGCAGGTCCTGCAGGTCCTTCAGGAATTCGGGTGTCAGGCCGCAGCGCGCTTGCCAGCTGACCACGTCGGGGTCGAACCAGTTCCAATGTGCGCTCGGCATGACGCGGGTGCCCACCTTGGGGCCGGTGGACAGCAAGCCTTTGGCCACCA
>JAIXXW010000006.1 GCA_027490555.1 Comamonadaceae bacterium
CAGGTTCAGGTCAGAGTGGTCAGTCGTGAATACAGCGACCACCACACGGCCATGACCACTTCATTGGCCGCCTCCTCTGGTTTGCCCGATGTGATGACGATTGAGTACGGTTATCTGGGACGCTTTTCCCACAGTGGGGGTCTGGAAAATCTCTCCGCAACCCCTTTTCAAGCGGATCGTTTTGCTGATCGTTTTGTAGCTTATGCCTGGGAGCAAGGGCGCACCGACAAGCATGGGCAGACAGCCATTCCCACCGACATTGGCCCAGGGGTCATGTTTTTCCGTGTGGATATTCTGGACAAGGCGAAGGTCACGCCCCAGCAACTGCAAGGCCGCTGGGAGGACTTTGTTCTGGCGGGCAAACAGATCAAGTCAAAGACAGGGGCACATCTGGTTGCCCATGCGCGAGATGTCAAGGACATTGTGATCCGTTCAGATTTGCGTCCTGGCGAGGGGCTTTATTACAACGACCAAGGGCAATCACTGGTGGGCACATCGCCACGCTTCAAACGAGCGTTTGAATTGGCGCTGCTTGTCCGGCAGGAAGGTCTGGATGCCCGTGTCAACACTTGGTCCAATGAGTGGAGCGAGGCCCTCAAGCGAGGTCGCGTCACGGTCCAGATGATGGGTGTCTGGCTGGGGGGGCACTTGCAGAACTGGTTGGCGCCGGACACGGCCGGTAAATGGCGAAGTGGTTCCCTGCCAGAAGGGCTGGCCACTTCATGGGGTGGCACTTTTTATGCAATTCCCAAGAGGGCTGCCAACAAGGAATTGGCTTGGGATCTTATCCAGCATCTGACATTGAACAAATCACAGCAGCAGACGGCTTTTCAGAGGTTCAATGCATTTCCAGCCCTGAAGGAAGCGCAGGCGGGCACTTTCTTTGATCAGCCCATAGAGTTTCTCGGTGGCCAAAAGGCACGTACCGAGTGGCGTGAAGCGGCTCGCAAGATCACGCCAAACCGGGTCTTTCGCAACGACCCCCTTGCGGAAGAAATTGTGAATGCCGAACTTGATCTGGTGCTGACCAAAGGCAAGGCCATCGATCAAGCCTTGGCGGATGCCCATCGCTTGATCCAAAGACGTGCTCAGAGATGACTTCCCCAAAAAGCTTTGGTCTCTTGGCGCCTTATCTCTTCATCTCACCATTTGTGGTGCTGTTCCTCATTTTTGGCTTGTTCCCGATCCTGTTTTCCTTCTATCTGGTGTTTCATCAATGGGACCCTGTGCAAGGACTTGAATCCATGCAGGCGGTCGGGGCAGACAACCTGATTTTTGCTTTTGAAGATCCGCTGGTGTGGCTGTCCTTGAGCAACACCTTGTGGCTGGCCGTGGCGTCCGGTTTGCCGCAGCACCTGGTGGCCATTCCTTTGGCGTATTTGATCAACGAGCGATTAGGTCGATGGCGCAACACCATGATGGGCGTTTATTTTCTGCCCTACATCACATCGACGGTGGCGATTGCCATCATGTTTAGTACCTTGTTCTCCACCGATTACGGGACCGTCAACGTGCTGCTGCAGAGCCTGGCCAGGTGGGAGCTTTTGTCCAATTTGCTGCCAGATCAAAACATCGACTGGCTTGGACAACCCGAGACCATCAAGCCTGTCGTAGCGATGGTGGTGTTTTGGCGCTATGTGGGTTTCAACACCATTTTGTATGTTGCGGCCATGCAAAGCATTCCCAGGGATCTTTACGAAGCGGCCCGAATGGACGGCGCACGCGGCTTTGGCATCTTTTGGCACATCACCTTGCCGCAGCTCAAACCGATGATGTTCTTCGGTGTGACGCTGACCGTCATTGGTGGACTTCAGCTCTTTGAGGAACCATTCATCCTGACTGGCGGAAAAGGCGGTATCGAGTATGCCGGCATGACCACAGCCATGTACATGTACCGGACCGCTTTTGAGTTCAACGATTTCGGTTTGGCCAGCGCCATCTCTTGGATGCTCTTTATTGTGATTCTGGTGCTAACGCTGGTCACCAACCGTGCTTTCCGTGTCAAGGGTGGGCAATGAGCACAGGTGTTGACCCTCAGGCGCAACGCTCGACTTTGGGGCCGATGGGTTGGCTGTTCTTGATCCTGGGGGGGGCCGTCATGCTGGCACCTTTCTATTTCATGTTCGTGTTTTCCACTCATGCCCGCACGGATATTTTCAGGGTCCCACCGCCAACTTGGTTTGGGCCACATTTCTTCGACAACTTGATGATCCTCATGGGAAAAATTCCCTTTTGGACGAATCTGGGTTGGTCCTTGTATGTGGGTGCACTCAGTACCTTGCTGACTTTGCTGTTTTGCTCCATGGCGGGCTTCGCATTTGCCACTTACCAATTCAGGTTCAAAAAAGCGCTTTTTGGACTGGTCATGGCCACGATGCTCATTCCTGCATTTTTGGGCATGATCCCCACTTTCATGATCATGGACGTGCTGGGGTGGATCGATCAGCCTCGTGCCTTGTACTTGCCCGCTGCTGCACCGGCTTTGGGCATATTCCTGATGCGCCAGTACATTGAGTCGGCCATACCTCGCGAACTGCTGGAGGCTGCCCGCATGGATGGCTGTGGTGAGTGGGGCATTTACTGGCGCATCGTGGTGCCGCTGCTGGGGCCTGCATTTGGCACTTTGGGCCTGATCACATTCATTGCTTCGTGGAACAACTTCATTGGTCCATTGATCGTCATGCGCTCTGTGGAGCGTTACACCTTTCCCTTGGCATTGCGCAGTGTACAAAGCCCAGTTGACACCGAATGGGGTGCCTTGATGGTGGGTGCTGTTGTAGCGGTTTTGCCTTTGTTGGTCATATTCATTTTTTCCTCCAAGCGCCTGATTGCCGGTTTGACCGCAGGCGCCGTTAAGAGCTGAACCATGTTGATGCAAACCCGAAATCAATCCAATCTCCTGTCCAAGGATTTCCCAACCGACTTCATCTGGGGTGTCGCCACATCCTCTTTTCAAATCGAAGGCGCTGCACAGGTCGACGGTCGAGGCCTTTCTGTCTGGGATGTGTTTTGCAAACAACCCCATGCCATTGCCGATGGCAGCAACGGCGATGTGGCGTGTGACCACTACAACAGGCTTGACCAGGACCTGGACCTGATTGCTTCCCTGGGCGTGAATGCATACCGCTTTTCCATCAGCTGGCCCAGGGTGCAGCCGCTGGGGCAGGGCGGTTGGAATGAGGCTGGATTTGATTTTTATGGACGCCTGATAGACGGGCTGATCGCCAGAGGCTTACAGGTTCACCTGACCCTCAACCATTGGGACTTGCCACAGGCACTTCAGGATCAGGGCGGGTGGGCCAACCGCAGCACCTGTGAACATTTTGTGCGGTACGCCCTTGAGGTGAACAGACGTTTTGGAAAACACATGACGAGCTTGTGTACCCACAACGAACCTTGGGTGATGGCTGTTTTAGGGCACGAGCTGGGGGTTTTTGCGCCAGGCTTGAAGGACCGCAAAACCGCCATGCAGGTGGCGCACCACTTGCTGGTCAGCCATGGCATGGCGCTGCGTGACCTGCGCTCGGCAGGCGCCACCATGGATTTGGGCATTGTGCTCAATCTTTCCCCCATCTATCCAGCCTCTGACAGTCAAGGTGACATCGAGAAAGCCAAACTGGACGATGGTCTGATTGCCCGCTGGTACCTGGACCCCCTGTTCAAGGCCCACTACCCGAGCGACGTGCTGGAACATCTGGGCAACGATGCCCCTGTGGTTTTGGAAGGTGACTTGGACACCATTGCGCAACCACTGGATTATCTGGGGGTGAATTACTACACACGGAATTTCTCATCGGCGGGCAACCCCTGGGATGTGCACAGTTCCGGCAACGAGGTCACCGACATGGGTTGGGAGGTCTATCCACAGGGGCTCACAGAACTTTTGTGCAGGCTGCACCAGGATTACCCGGTCAAGCGACTGCGCGTGACGGAAAACGGTGCTGCATTCAAGGACGAAATGGTGGATGGCATGGTGGACGACGAGCGGCGCGAGTCGTATCTGCGTGAGCACATTCGTGCCACAAGCCGCGCCAGAGCGTTGGGCGTGCCAGTCGATGCCTACTTTGCTTGGAGTCTGATGGACAATTTTGAGTGGGCCAGCGGCTACGAAAAACGGTTTGGCCTGGTGCATGTGGACTATGCCACCCAAAAGCGTACCCCCAAGCGCAGTGCCCTTTGGTATCAGCAGTTTCTGAAAGCCTGAACCATGGCGCGCATTGCACTTCAAAAAGTCCGCAAGGACTTCGGTGATGTTCAAGTCATTGCCGGCTTGGATTTGACCATTGAAGATGGGGAATTCATGGTCTTTGTCGGCCCTTCCGGGTGCGGAAAATCGACCTTGTTGCGCATGCTGTCTGGCCTGGAACCCACCACGGCAGGCGACATTTTTTTCGACGATCTGCGGGTCAATGACATCGCTCCGGCCGATCGGGGGGCTGCCATGGTGTTCCAGAGCTATGCGCTTTACCCGCACATGACGGTGGCCGAAAACATGGGCTTTGCGCTGCGCATGTCCGGGCGCGGCAAGGCAGAGAGAGCGGCCACGGTGGCCGAGGTGGCCGACAAGCTTCAGCTGACCGCCTTGCTCGATCGCTACCCCAAACAACTCTCGGGCGGTCAACGCCAACGCGTGGCGATCGGGCGTGCCATTGTGCGTCGGCCCAAGGTCTTTCTGTTTGACGAACCCTTGTCCAACCTGGATGCTGCCTTGCGGGTGCAGATGCGCATCGAACTGGCCAGGCTGCATGCTGAACTGGGCACCACGATGGTGTATGTCACCCACGATCAAACCGAAGCCATGACTTTGGGTGATCGCATTGCGGTGTTCAATCAGGGCCG
>JAIXXW010000216.1 GCA_027490555.1 Comamonadaceae bacterium
AAGCCTAAGATATAATTTCAAGCGCTGGAAACGTGACCGAGTGGCCGAAGGTGCTCCCCTGCTAAGGGAGTATGGGGTGTAGAGCCTCATCGAGGGTTCGAATCCCTCCGTTTCCGCCAAGTAACCCGTTGATCTTCAACGGGTTTTTTGGTTTCTGGGGGTCTCAACTGCGGTTCAACTGCGGAATTCGCAAAACGCGGCATCGAGACTGTCTCCTTTTGTGGACATACTTTTCCCAACCTTCAACTGCGGAATTCTGCATTTCAACTGCGGAATTCTTGGCACTCACGAGCATGGCTCAGCCAGTGAGCTTGCAGCTCACTACAATCATGGCATGTCCACACTTGATGAAAGGGGCATCCATGAAAACGTTGGCGACCTTGCTGCTGTGCGCATCCAGTGCGGTGTTGGCGCAGACCACTTACACCCCTAATCCGTTCGGCGGTGGCGGGTCCTTCCACGGACCTGGCGGCACCACCACCTACACCCCCAACCCATTCGGAGGAGGGGGCACGTATTCCGGACCAAGTGGAACAACCACTTACACACCGAACCCATTTGGAGGAGGGGGCATTTTCAATGGCCCTGGCGGCACCACCACGTACACGCCGAATCCCTTCGGGGGTGGCGGCACGTTCAACGGCCCTGGTGGGACGACCACCTACACACCCAACCCATTCGGTGGAGGGGGTACGTTCAATGGTCCGAGTGGCACGACGACGTACACACCGAACCCGTTTGGCGGTGGCGGTACTTTTAGTCGATGATGGATCGCGGTAGGAACAATCAGTCACACCTTTGAAGCGATACCCTGGTACTCTTCAATCGAGGAAATCCAGTTAGCTGGGACAGACTCCAAGAAACAGAGACCACAGTCGAATTTTTCCATCGAAGTTTGAAAGTCTGGAGTAGCGAGTTTTAACGCCCAAGCCTGTAGTAACTCACGCACAAGATTAGGCAACTCGCCACGATTGCTCATCTGGTCGACGGTAAAGTTTGGGTGAGCTGCTTCGATCGCGATGGGCCCTGGTACATCTACTGCTACTATCATTGGCTTGCCATCAAGTGAGAGCAAGTTAATGCCCTCTGTTCCAAGAAGTTCGTGAGCAACATGCTGATCGTATTCCGAACCATGTGTTAGGTAATGGTTGAAGCCAAGGGTGAGACCGGCACGGGACAAAGTTAGGTGCACTTGACCCTCCCTAGGCCTGAGCTTGCCAATTCCACCTTGAGCAGCAAGCATCATTCTCAGACGATCTCTAACGCTTGGCCATTGCGGGTGCTGTGACAAAATCCTCGTGAGTCTGCTTAGCCTTGTTTCCGGCACAAGCGGCAGTAATCCTTGATCGCGTATTGATGCTATTTCTGATTCCATAAGGCGAGTGCCGTGGTAGGCACGGACACTGGTGGCTTGAATCCATTTGAGAGTTGCCGCGACTATTGCGGCGCGATCAACACTCAGCAGCAAAAGGTCCAGTGCGTCCTCAGAAAACTCGAATCGCGTTAACGAAATCGAATGACGAACAGCATCAGGTACAACAGGTTCTAGCGCTGTGCCAAGCATAGGAGCCCAGTCATCTATCGAGTCAAAGTTCAGCATCTCACTTTTACGTCTTTTGTTACTCAAGCATCTGTACAAGATGTATGAGCTGCTTTTTGGATCTTATGAAAGAGATTTCCGTATAGATTGTTTTTTATAATACCAATCAAAAATATTTCTGAATGTCTTGACAAATATGTATATATAGGAGTAAAATGAATGTTTGTAAATGTGGGGGCTGAAACTATGATGGCCGTAGCAATTTTTTCTTTTGTTATTGCAGTTCTTATTGGCGCATGGCGTCAAATGTGTTGCATTTATGAGAATAAGCTGCCATATAATTTGGCTTCGCTCTGGCGAAACACAGGTATAAGAATCGGAAGTTGGATGCTTACGGCAATTTTATCTATTATTTTCGCCTTTATATGTGCATCATGGATAATCGCGAATGTGGGTGATTTTATTGGTAAATTTTCTTTCGGTGTACTGCTGGTCACAAGATGGTTTGCTTCAATGTTTATTGGCGCTTTTCCAGCAATTAAACATTGTAAAAAAGTCTTGGGTGATATCTAAGCTGAAAACTGAGTGATTAGCTAAAGCGGGCCTCAGTTATAAACTCTAGAGAATATTTGTGACATTTGGGGCAAAAGTTCTCTGTCCTATAAAAGCTTATTTCTGGAAAATTAAATTTCTTTTCTTTTTTTGAATTAAGCGAGTGCGTTCCATAGGCAGTAACTGCTTCTTGCTTACAGTTTGGACAACTTATTAGTTTATCAGAATCGGGCCTGTATTTGGCAATGTTGCATTCTACTAACCCGCATGTCTTGCAATAATAAGGATGTAAATTAAGTTCGAGAAATGACTCCCGAGAACCTCCACTCGTGACTCTTGCACTGAACCCACATGTACAAACGGCTCTATAAACTGCACCCATGGCTGACGATCTTAGTTAAAATGCTAATATCTTATCTGGTATTAAAATGTATGTCTAGCCGAGCGATTGGTCTGATGGATGAGCATTTATATATTAAATTAATAATGTAATTATATTTAAAGTTATCCATTTTCGATTTTTGTTTGTTTCATTGCTAGATTGATTTTTTTCAGATTCCGATTCTCATCCCCCTTGGGCAGCCACTTAGCGTAACTGCGCAGCATGGTGACAACGCTGTGACCGTGCTGGGCCGCCACCCAAGCGGGATCGCAACCCGCCATCAAGGCCAGCGTGACACTGGTATCGCGGCATTCCTTGGGCGGGCGATAGCGCACCCCGGCAATTCGCATGGCCGCTTTGAACATCACGCGTTGGCCTTGGTCATCGTGCCAGGGTCGGCCGGTGGACGGGTTCATGAACACCTCCTGGCCAGCCAGTTGGGTACGCTGTCGCTGACGCTCAATTACTGCTGCGGCGCGCGCGTTGAGTTCGACGACCCGCTCTCGGTGCGTCTTGGTGCGGGTCTTGGATTGCCCGAGTACGCGGGCGCGGCGGATGCGCAAGTTCATGTTCACTAGATCCACGTCCTCCCAGAGTAGGGCGATCTGCTCACTGTCGCGCAGACCGGCGAACATGGCGAACTCGTAATAGTCCGCCACCTCTTCACTGCGCTTACGCAATTGCTGCAGGATCAGTTCCGCCTCCTGCAGGGTGAATGGATCGGGCGGTGGCACTTCCGCTTTAAGGTTCTCTACCCCGGTCACCGGATTGGGTACGCCCGCAGCCGCGCTGCCGAGATGGTCGGCAAGCGCTGGGTGGACGGGGAACTGGTGGAGTCGGCCAGCAGCGACTGGCGCATCGATGAGGCCACGCGCGGCATGCTGCGCACCGAGGTGACGCAGGCCATCGATGAGGGCTGGAGCGCCCAGCAACTGGCCACCGCCATCCAGGAGTCCAGCGCCTTCAGCCAGGAGCGCGCCCTCATGATCGCCCGCACCGAAACCGCCATGGCCGATGTGCAGGGCAACGTCGCGCTCTACCAGGCGGCCAATCAGAACGGGGTGGAGTTCTACAAGCGCTGGATGACGGCCAACGATGACCGGGTGAGTGAGGACTGCCAGCGCAATGGCGAGAGCCCCCCACTGCCGATGGACGAGGAGTTCCCCTGTGGCGTGCTGTTTCCCCCGGAACACCCCAACTGCCGCTGCGACATTGCGCCGGTCCTGTTCACGGACCTGGTCGATGAATCCGCTGCCGGCCTTTAGCTTGCCCAGAAAGGCTATCAAAATGATTTCATATCGGGATGGGGCATGAGCGCCGGGATCTACAAGATGCTGCTGGCGCAGGGGGCCACCTTCAACCTCGCGCTCACGTACCGTGACCCCGCGGGTGTGCTGATCGACCTGAGCGGCTACAGCGCCGTCCTGCGTGCGGCGGTGAGCAAGGGCGAGGTGCCGGTGCTGCAGGCGAGCACGGCCAACGGCCAGATCGTCATCGAAGGCCCGCTGGGCGTGGTCATGCTGGACCTGCCGGCCGCTCTCACGGCTACGCTCGCCCCCGGGCAATACGTCTACCAACTGGACCTCACCAGTCCGGGGGGCCAGGTCACGCGCCTGCTCGAAGGTGCCTTGCTGGTGGACGGTCAGGTCTGAGCATGGAGCTGCTGGTCCGGCCCCTGCAGAGCACCGTGCAGATCGCGGACGGTGGCCCGACGCTGGCCGTGCGGCCGCAGACCACCCACCTGGACCTCACCGCCCCGGGACCCCAGGGGCCGCCGGGCACCCCGGGACCGCCAGGTCCACCGGGCAACGCCGCCATCGGGGGCCTGCCTGTGCAGATCTCCAACCCCATGCCGGGCGATGTGCTGCAGCTGTCTGCCGCCAGCGCCTGGACCAACAGCCCACAGGACGCCGTCACCGATGGCGGCAACTTTTGAGAGGAAGTGACCATGTCCAACACCTTGCGCATCAAACGACGCTCCGCCGGTGGCGCGGCCGGGGCACCGGCCAGCCTGGCCAATGCCGAACTGGCCTACAACGAACAGGACAACACGCTCTACTACGGCTTCGGCACGGTCGGCGCAGGCGGCAGCGCCACCAGCGTGATCCCGATTGGCGGTCCCGGCGCTTTTGTCGGGTTGGACCGCACGCTCTCCACCGCGGCCAATTCGGGCCTGGCCGGGGGAGGTGACCTGTCGGCCAACCGCGCACTGTCGGTGGACCTGAGCAACCTGGCCACGGCCACGGTCACCGCGAGCACGGACTATGTGGCGCTGCACGACGGCACCAGCACCAAGAAAATCACCAAGGCCAATTTCCTAAGCGGCCTGGGGGTGGGCACCGTCACCTCGGTGGCGCTCTCCCTGCCCAGCCTCTTCACGGTCTCGGGCTCGCCCGTCACCGGCAGCGGCACCCTGAGCGCCACGCTGGCCAGCCAGAGCGCCAACACGGTGTTCGCCGCCCCCAATGGCGCTGCCGGGACGCCGAGTTTTCGCTCGCTGGTGGCGGGTGACATCCCCACGCTCACGGCGGTCAAGGTCAGCGACTTTGACACCCAGGTGCGTACCTCGCGGCTCGACCAGATGGCCGCACCTCCGGCCGCGGTCTCGCTCAACAGCCAGAAGATCACCAACCTGGCCACGCCCACCGCGGACACGGACGCGGCCACCAAAGCGTACGTGGACGCCGCGCGCCTGGGTCTGGACGTCAAGGCTTCGGTGCGCCTGGCCAGCACCGCCAGCATGAGCGCCACTTACAACGCCACCGGGGGCGTCAGTGCCCGAGGCCAGTTCACGGCCGCTCCCAACACCCTGGACGGTGTGGCGCTGGCCACGGGTGACCGCCTGTTGCTCAAGGACCAGAGCAGTGGCGCGCAAAACGGCCTGTGGGTGGTCAGCACGCTGGGCACCGGCGGCAACGGCGTCTGTACTTGCTGAATCACAATGGAAGTGGATTGACAAAAATTCTCGAAAACATTGATGAAGTTGTTGGGCAGACTTCCTATCGTGAGGAGTTGCGCGTGATCTATCAGAAAAATAAGGCGATCCGCTCTGCTCGAATTGCCAACTCCGCCAAGGCCTCTGAGGCCATGGTATGGCGCAAGTATTCAACGGCTTCATTGATGGTGGTGGGGCGATGGTCCCCTTGTTTTTGAATCTCCATCCGCCTAATCTTATTCAATGCGGGTATGAAATTGGAGGCTGGCCGCCACCCGTAACGTATCAACGTCCAAGCACCGCCAGATATCCTGTCCTTAGGTACAGATAATTGGTAGTGCTTGCGACTACAGGCTCATTGTTGAAGGGTACGCCCACCGGTGCAGTCTCATTCATGGTTCTCACTTTGTCGCGTGGCTTCGTTTTGGGAAAATTGTTAAAAACTTTCGCCGGCCTGCCGGCCATACCGGCATGAATGAGACCGAATCCAAGCCTGCATTGCGTATCAGCCATATCGTTCACGGCCGCCAACTTATGGGAAACCGGGTCTATTACCTGGTAGACCCCAAAGGGCAAGGCGATTTGAGGGCTGTGCCCGAAACCGTTGTGTTACGCCGCTGGCGGATGCGTAAGTTTCCTGGGCACATCTTTTCAGGCACGCGGCTGAGTTCTACCCTGTGGCGGGCTGTGGGGCTGGCTTTGGGCAGCAATGCACGTGCCTTGTGCCGGATGTCAGTTGATGCCCTGGCCGCCACTGTTGAAAAGCAGCGCCCCCTGCTGAGGGCACACCATTTCGCCTTGCCGGCTCCTGCCGCGCTACACGCACTGTTTGCCGTTTGTGGCCCAATCCGTCTGGCTGCCATCCTCAAGCGGCACCTAGCGCCGGATCGGGGTAACCTTTCGGGCATACCCGATCTTTTGCTGTATGCCATCAACACCGAAACAGGCCTGCCGTCCATCGCGCGGTTTGTAGAGGTGAAGAAACCTGATGAGAAGGTTTCCCAAGCGCAGATCGATGAAATCGCCTTTCTCAATGGGCTGGGTCTGCATGCTCGGGTGCTGCGACTGATGGAGGCTAATGTCCGCAAGGTTTAGATGGACTTCCAAACGTGGGGAGTTAGACCCTCCGTTTTGGGCGGAAGAAGGGGGATTCGAACCCCATTCAGGAGACCTATTCGTTGCGAACCAACTGCGGAATCCACTGCGGAATCGCGGGAAAACAGGGGTCGAACGGGGTCAACAGAAACTGCCCCTGAGAGCGAAAACGGGTTTTGAACGCCCGGCATTTCCCCCGGGAGAAGGGTTCGAATCCCTCCGTTTCCGCCAGTGACCCATTGAAAACGCCCCTGACGGGGCGTTTTTCATGTGGCTTCAGCCATGTGGTGGCCGTGGGGGTTCAGCGAACAACGCCTCGAAACCGCGATGGCTTCAACTTTTGGCGCCGTGGGCCAAAGCCCTTTGGCGGCTGGCCGCCAAGGCGGCGGGATCGGGTGCTTTCAGATCCCAGCCTTGCATGTGCCCCAGGCTGATGTCGGCCAGCGCCTCGATCCACTGCGCGTTGTTGTTCAGGCAGGGGATGTAGCTGAAGCTTTCGCCGCCCGCATGCAAGAACGCCTCCTGCGCTTCCTGCTGGATTTCTTCCAGCGTTTCCAGGCAATCGCTGGTGAAGCCGGGGCAGATCACATCGACTTTCTTCACGCCTTGCCCCGCCATGGCGACCAAGGTGGGCTCGGTGTAGGGCTCCAGCCACTTGGCCTTGCCAAAGCGCGATTGGAAGGTGAGTGTGTATTGGTCTTTGCTCAGACCCAGGGCTTCGGCCAGCAGGCGGCCAGTTTTCATGCACTCACAGTGGTAAGGATCACCCAGCAGCAGCGTGCGCTCGGGCACCCCGTGAAAACTCATCACCAATTTTTCGGCCTGACCATGGTTGGCCCAATGTTGGCGGACTGTTTGCGCCAGCGCCGCGATGTAGCGCGGGTCGTCGTGGTAGCGGTTGGCAAAGCGCAGCTCGGGGATGAGCCGGGTTTTGAGGCCCCAGCGGTACACCGCGTCGAACACGCTGGCCGTGGTGGTGCCGCTGTACTGAGGGTAGGCGGGCACGATCAGCACCCGCTGCACGCCTTCGGCCTTGAGGGCCGACAGTTGCGCCGGAATCGAGGGTTGGCCGTAGCGCATGGCGTAACGCACGGTGATGGGGTGCCCGCGCTCTTGCAGCGCGGTGCCCAAGGCTTGGGCCTGTTGCTCGGTGAAGGCCTTCAGGGGCGAGCCCTGCTCGGTCCAGATGCTGGCGTATTTGGCGGCCGATTTGGCCGGACGCACGCGCAGGATGATGCCGTGCAGGATCAGCCACCAGATCGGTTTGGGGATTTCGACCACACGGCTGTCGCCCAGAAACTCGGCCAGGTATTTGCGCAGGGCAGGGGCTGTGGGCGCGCTGGGCGTGCCCAGGTTGCAATACAAAACAGCCGTGCGGGCTGCCTGACCATGTTGGAAGGAGGGTTCTTGTTGAAAAGCCATGCGGTATTCTCCCACCACCATGATTGACATTTCCAAAATCAGAGCCATTACCCTCGATCTGGACGACACTTTGTGGCCCGTCTGGCCCACGATTGGGCGTGCCGAGCTGGCTTTGCAGGCTTGGCTGAGCCACCATGCCCCGGGCGCGGCCGCGCTGTCGGCCGATCCTGAACTCAAAAAAACCGTTCGCGCCGAGATCCACGCGCGCCATGCCGACCGGGCACACGATCTGTCTTTTCTGCGCCGGGAGTCGATTCGCGCCCTGTTGCAGCAAGCCGGGGAGTCCACCCACCTGGCCGAAGCGGCCTTTGAGGTGTTCTTTGCCGAACGCCAGCGGGTGGATTTGTTTGACGATGCACTGCCTGCGCTGGCCTTTTGGAGCCAGCGCATGCCAGTGGTGGCGTTGTCGAACGGCAATGCCGATGTGCACCGTGTGGGCATTGGCCAGCACTTTCATGCCAGCGTGAGCGCTCAGTCTTTGGGCGTGGCCAAGCCGGACTTGCGCATTTTTGTGGCGGGCGCTGCAGCGGCAGGCGTGCAGCCCCACGAGGTGCTGCACATTGGTGACGACGCGCACGCCGATTGCGTGGGGGCATTGGCTGCGGGCATGCAGGTCGCCTGGCTCAACCGGGACGGCCAGGATTGGACCCATGGCGAGATGCGGCCGCACCTGGACGTGCGAGACTTGCATGCGCTGTGCGCCTGTTGGCCCGACTATCCCCGCTAGCGGGCGGACGGCCATCCCGAAAACATTTTTGTCACTTCACCTGAGGTCTGCCCCATGACACTGAAGATTTACGGCATCGGCGCTTCCCGCGCTGCCCGTCCGATCTGGACCGCACTCGAGTTGGGCGTCCCGTTCGAGCTCATCGCCACCCCCTACGCGGGCGGTGCCACTCGGACGCCCGAGTTTTTGGCGATCAACCCCAATGGGCACATTCCGGCGCTGATCGACGAGCGCCCCGAGGGGACGGTCACGGTATGGGAAAGCATGGCCTGTACGCTTTACATCGCGCGCGCGCACGGCAAGGCCGATGGCCAGTCCATCACGCCCGCCAACGCCCGCGAAGAAGCCGAGACCTTGCGCTGGAGTTTTTGGACGGTGACCGAGTTGGAGAGTGACGCGCTCACGGTGCTGATGCACCGCATGGCCATGCCCGAGGACCAGCGCAAGCCCGAGCTGGCCGAACGCGCCGAAAGCCGCTTGAAAGTGCCGCTGGCCGTACTGGACAAACACCTGCAAGCCCAGAGCGCCAAAGGCGAGGCCTATTTGGCGGCGAACCGTTTCACTGTGGCCGATGTGTGTGTGGCCAGCGTGGCCAGCTGGATCCGCCCTGCCGCTGCATTGCTGGCGCAATACCCGGCGGTGTCACGTTGGATGCCGCTGTGCCTGGAGCGTCCCGCCCAGGCGCAAGCGCGGGCGATGAAGTGAGGCAGTCTGCCGCAGCCACAGGGGGCGCTCAGAACCGCCCCAGCGCCTGCATCTTCCAGGCCAGCCACAGTTTGCGCAGCGGGGTCAGGGCGATGCGCTGGTGCAGCACCTGGAAACCCGTGGCTTCGATTTCGCGCAGCAAGGTGCGGTAAATGCTGGCCATCATCAGGCTCGGCTTTTGGGCGCGGCGGTCGGCAGCGGGCAGCAGGGCCAGGGCTTCGTCGTACAGCGCCTGGGCGCGGTCGGTCTGGAACTTCATCAGGGCTCTGAATCGGTCTGAATAGTCGCGCTGGATCAACTCGTTGGCCTTGACGCCAAAGCGTTGCTGTTCGTCCAGCGGCAGGTAGATGCGCCCGCGCATCGCGTCTTCGCCCACGTCGCGGATGATGTTGGTCATCTGAAAGGCCAGACCCAGCTTGTGGGCGTAGGCCGTGGTGGCGTCGTCGGTCTGGCCAAAGATGCGGGCCGCGACTTCGCCCACCACGCCCGCCACCAGGTGGCAGTACTGGGTCAGCCCTGCAAAGTCCAAGTAGCGTGTCTGATTCAGGTCCATCTGGCAGCCTTCGATCACGGCCAAGAGGTGGCGGCTGTCGATGCCAAACGTCTGGGTCAAGGGCATGAGGGCGTGCATGACGGGGTGGCTGGGCTGGCCTGCATAGGCCTGGAGCACTTCTTTTTGCCACCAGGCGAGTTTGGTGGCGGCCACGCCGGGGTCGCTGATCTCGTCGACCACGTCGTCCACCTCACGGCAAAACGCATAAAAAGCGGTGATCGCTGCGCGCCGCTCGGGGGGCAAAAACAAAAAGGCGTAATAGAAACTGCTGCCCGATGCGGCGGCTTTTTGCTGGACGTAGTCTTGCGGGCTCATGGCCTGGGATTCTCGCACCGAACGACAGCGATCCCGGCCGCAGCCAGGACAGTGTTCAAGGGCTGGATACGTCCGACATTTTTTGGAATTGCCGGCCCAGCGCGGCGCGCGAGCCCAGGCCCAGCGCGATGCGCCACAACAGGGCCCGCATGTCGCTTCTCGGCATCTTGACGTGATGGCGCAGGGCGACAGGGCCTTGGCGACGCAAGAGGGCGACGGTGCGGGCACCGACCAAGGCGGGCAAGGCGGAGGCCAGGCGCAAGCGCAGCGGTTGCAGGGCCAAGGCGTAGCGCATGCCCTCGGCCAGTTGCGCCTGGGTGTGCTCCAGCCAGTGTCCGTACAGCGGGGCCAGCGCTTGCAGGGTGTCTGGGTGGTCCGCTTGCACGGCTTCGGCCAGCATGGACGGGGTCAGTCCGGCCTTGGCCAGGGTCTCGACGGGCCAGTAGCATCGGCCCGCCGCCAGGTCGGCGCCGGCATCGCGGACGATGTTCAGGCGCTGCAGTCCCATGCCATAGGTGCGCCCCATGCGCACCATGTCGCTTTGCGGCAAAGAGCTGTAGCCGGGCAGGTGGCGGCCGCACAGTTCGGTCCAGAACTCCCCCACGCAGCCGGCCACCAGCCAGGTGTACTCGTCCAATTCCGCTTCGGTTTGCAAGGCCTGAAGCCCTGGGCCAAAACGGGCCATGTCCAGCTGCTGGCCCCGGGTGATGTGTCCCAGCACCTGGCGCACGCTGCTTTGGTCTTGCGGCGGGAGTTGGTGCAACAGCGGCAGGCAATCGGGCAGGGCCTGCATCAGCGCCTGTTCGTTCGTGTCGGTTTGTTGAGCAGCGAAGTGCCGGGTCAGCCTGAGCAGTTCACGGTGCACCTCGCCAGCCGGCTCGGTGTCGGCGATCCAGGCGCTCATCAAGTCCAGCAGGACTTGTCTTTCTTGCTGGGGCAGGGTGCTGGTGTCGGCCACGGTGTCGGTGGCGCGCGCCAGCAGGTAGCCGACGGCCACCGGCGCTTGCAGGGCGGAGGGCAGCAAGCGGATGGACAGGTCAAAAGAACGGGACACCCCCCGCAGCAGGCGCCGTTGAGCAGGGTTGAGGCCCGGGCTTGGAGTCTGTGTTGTCAAAGGGGTTGTGTCCATGGTGATGCCGGATTGTCGCTTGACATCGGCTGTGATTTTCAATAGATTACTAACCAGTCAGTCAGTATCTTTGCCTTGGGAATCACATGCCAACCACCGCTTCACTCGCCTCGCGGCGAGTTTTTCATGTCTGCATGAGCGTGGGCTTGTGCATGGCCTTGGCCGCTTGTTCCAAGCAGGAAGCGCCCCAAGAGCCGGTTCGGGCGGTGAAAGTCACCACGGTGTCTGCCGGCGAACACCCTGTGGTCGGGGAATTTTCGGCCGAGGTGCGGGCGCGGGTGGAGTCGCGTTTGGGCTTTCAGGTGGCGGGCAAACTGCTGGACCGCCCAGCCGAGTTGGGGCAAAGGGTAAAGGCGGGTCAACTCTTGGCCCGGATCGATGCGCAAGATTACCAATTGGCCTTGCAGGCGGCCCAGGCCCAGGTGAACGCGGCGCAAAGCCAACGCGATCTGGCATTTGCGGATGTTCAGCGATTTGAGTCCCTGAAAGCCCAAAACTTCATCAGCGGCGCCGAACTCGAGCGCCGACAGACCAGTCTGAAAGCCGCTGAGGCCAGCTTGCAGCAGGCCCAATCCCAGGCGCAGACCTTGGGCAACCAGGCCGGCTACACCCGTTTGACGGCAGCGCATGCCGGGGTGATCACCGGCGTGGAGGCCGAGGTCGGGCAGGTCCTGGCTGCGGGTCAGCCGGTGGTGCGTCTCGCGCACGACGGGCCCCGTGATGCGGTGTTCTCCGTCTCCGAGGCCATGTTCTTGGCGCTCAAGCCAGGCCAAGCCATGCAGGCGGTGTTGCTCAGCACGGGCCAGTCCTTGAAAGGCCAGGTCCGTGAGTTGGCGGCCAGCGCAGACCCGGTCACACGCACCTACCAGGTCAAACTGGCTTTGCATGCCTCCGAACGGCTGCCTTTGGGGGCCACGGTGCATGTGCTGGCCCCAGAATTGCCGGGCAGCCAGACCGCGGCGATCAAACTCCCGACCAGCGCCTTGGCACAGCAAGGTGCCGGCACAGTGGTTTGGGTGCTGGACGAGGCGCGCATGACCGTGAACACCCAGGCGGTGGAACTGGGCGCCGTGGTGGGCAACGAGGTGGTGATCACGGCGGGCCTGCAAGCCGGACAAAAAGTGGTGACGGCTGGCGTGCACGTCTTGTCGCCTGGACAAAAGGTCACGGTCTTCGG
>JAIXXW010000313.1 GCA_027490555.1 Comamonadaceae bacterium
AGCGGTGGCTTGGCCTGCGCTTGCTCCAGCCTGGCGAGCGCTTGCTGCAGGCCCGTGGCCGCATCGCTGTCGGCAGGCACCAGCGACAAAGCCTGCTGCCAATAACTTTGCGCCGCCGCAGGCCGGCTGTCGGACAGCGCTGCGCTGCCGGCCAGCACCAGCGCATTCAGGTGCTGGGGCTGCTCACGCAGCACTTGCTGAATCCACTGCCAGGGCTCGCCGGTGAACACACCGCCTGCGCTCAAGGCCTTCATCTGGGCGCGCTCGATCCACAGATCGGGCTCGGGTGACAAGGCCAGCACACGCGCCAACGCCTGCTCGGCCGGGGCGTACGCGTTCTGGGCGGCTTGCAAACGGGCCAGGGTCAACCAGGCTTTGGCGTCCTCGGGCCGCTGCTGTGTGGCCTGCAGCCACACGCGGGTCTGCTCGGCCAGTTGATCTGGCGTGGTCGCCGTGATCTGGACCTGCTGGCTCAAGGGCGGGGTCCACCAGGTGTGGGAGGATCCCAATTGCCAGTAGCTCAGGGCACTGAGCAGCAACAGCCCGGACACGATCCCCTGCCAGGACACCGGTGCCCCTGCAGAGCCCTGGCCCGATGTCTTGGCGGCATCGCTCAGTGCCAGGCGCAGCAGCTCGTCACGGGCCAAGCGGTGTTGCTGCACGTCCAGGCGACCTTCGGACAGGGCGCGGTCCAGCTCGCCCAGGTGTTGCTGGTGAATCCGGCGGTTGAGCTGGGCCTGCATGTCCTCCTGCGCAGGGCTGATCCGCTTGTTCAGGCCACGCTGCAGCACCCAGGCGGCCGCCGCGCCCAGAAGCAGCCAGCACAGCAACAAACCCATCCAGGGTGGCATCATGGTCATCAGCGCTCCAGCCATTGGCGCACGCGCGCGCGTTCACTCTCGGTCAAGGGGACAGCGGCCTGCGGTGTGCGGCGCATCAAACGCCAAGCCACGGCCAAGGCCAGCACCAGCAACACAAAAGGGCCGAACCACAGCAACCAGGTGACGGGCTTGACCTCGGGCTTGTACAGCACGAAATCGCCATAGCGTCTGACCAGAAAACTGCGGATGTCGGCGTCGCTCTGGCCTTGCTCGATCAGGCTGCGCACCTCGCGCCGCAAATCCACCGCCAGCTCGGCGTTCGACGAAGCCAGCGACTCGTTCTGGCAGACCAGGCAGCGCAACTCGGCCGCGATGTGGTCCCACCGTGCCTGCACCGGGGCCGACATCGGCGGATCGGCCTGCGCCGCGGCTGACCAGGCGAGCAAACATAGGCCCAGCATCCACCCAGACAGGGCCATGCGGATCACTGCAGACTCCTGAGCAGGGGCAGCAATTTTTGCTGCAGCACTTCGGGCGTGAGGGCCCCGGCGTGCTTGAAACGCACCACACCCTGACGGTCGACCAGGTAGGTCTCGGGCAAGCCGTACACCCCAAAATCCATGCCCACCCGGCCGTCCATGTCGAGCAGGTTCACAGCAAAAGCCTGGCCCTGTTTTTGCAGCCAGGCCTGGTTGCGGGCGGTGGCCATTTGCACCGCTGCAGGGCTTTTCGGGTCCATGCCGGACAACTCCGAAGGCTGCAGTTCCTTGTAGTTGATGCCCAGCATCTGCAGGCCCGGCTGCCGTCCGAGGGCCATCAAGATCGGGTGCTCTTCCTTGCAGCCTGCGCACCAGGTGGCCCAGAGGTTGACCAAGGTCAGCTGCCCCTTGAATTGCTCGGTCCTGAAGACCCCCGAGCCGCCCACCACCGGCAATTCGAAGGCGGGTGCCGCCTGGCCGATCAGGGGCGAAGGGATGTCCTGAGGGTTGCGGGTCAGGCCCACGGCCAGGAAAACCGCCATGCCCAAAAACAGCGCCAGCGGCACAAACACCCAACGCGGCATGCGCCGCTGGGCCGAGTTCGCAGCCAGGTCACTCATGGCAGACCCCCCTGGGCGGCCGGGACCGAGGCCCCCAAGGCGGCAGATCTGCTGCCCGCGACACCGCTGGCGTTGTCGGCAAGGGTCGGGCGTGCTGCCGCATGCGCCTGCCGGTAGCGCCGATCCCAAGCCGCCAGCGCACCTCCCAGCACCATGAACACCGCGCCCAGCCAAATCCAGGAGACAAAAGGCTTGTGGTAGACCCTGAAACTCCACTGCGGCGTCTCGCCGGTCAAAGGCTCGCCCAAGGACACATAGCGGTCACGCCAGAGGTTACGGTCAATCGCCGCTTCGGTCATGGGCATGGCGCTCGAGACATAGCGGCGTTTTTCCGGGTGCAGCGTGCCCACTTCGCGCTCCTGGCCCGACTCGCCTTCGAACATCTTCATCTGCGCGCGCAAGGCCAGGTAGTTGGGCCCCAGGTGGTTGTCCACGCGGTCGAGCTGGTAGCGCACGCCGGCCACGGTCACCGAGTCGCCCAGACCCAGGCGCACATCGCGCTCCACCTGGAAGGACTTGACGCCGGTGATGCCCAGCACCAGCACGGCCACGCCCAGGTGGGCCAGGTGCATGCCCCACCAGGCCAGGCCCGGTGAGCCGGGCAAACGCAGACGCTGCAGGATTTGCCAGCCACCCGACAGCACGATCGCGCCGCCCAGCGTGCCCCCCATCACCGTGAGCCAGCCCCCCGGGGTGGTGGTCTGCTCACCGGAAAGGGGTGCGCCGCCCCAACTGGCCCAGGCACTGGCCAGCAAGAGCGCCAGGGCCAGAGGCGCCGCCACCGACCGAACAGCCGCCCAGCGCGCCACATGCCAGGGCACCACCGTACCCGGCACCATGGCCAGCAGCAGGGGCACCATCAGGGGCACAAACACCCGGTCAAAATAAGGTGGCCCGACCGACAGCTTGCCCAGGTTCAGCGCGTCAATGATCAAGGGGTACAAGGTGCCCAGCAGCACCGCCGCCATGGCCACCACCAGCAGCACGCTGTTGAGCAGCAAAAACGATTCGCGCGAACCGGCCACGGGCTGGG
>JAIXXW010000156.1 GCA_027490555.1 Comamonadaceae bacterium
ACATGCAATTCCAATGCCAGGCGATAGCGTTTTTTTCCAAAAGTGACTTGCCTCAAGATCCGGCTCCTGAGGGTGATCTGTGCATCGCCATCCGCGATGCGCTCCTGCAGGGCTTGCGCGGCGTTGTGCGCGATGTTGAGCACCGCCTGAATCAGTTGCTCGCGGTCGCCGCGAAACTCCGGAATCGAGGTGTCGTAATCGCGCACCACCTTCAATCCCCGGGGAAACTCGGCCAGGATCAAGGTCCGTACCCGCTCGCACACCTCGTGGATGTTGACGTCCCCCACCACATGGGGCCTGCGGTGGGGGGCCAGCAGCCGATCGACCAGGGTTTGCAGGCGATCGGCCTCATGGATGATGACCTGGGTGTACTCGGTCAGCCCCTTGTCATCGAGTTCCATCTCCAGCAGTTGCGCCGAGCCGCGGATGCCCCCCAGCGGGTTTTTGATTTCGTGCGCCAGGTTACGGATCAATTCCTTGTTGGCCTGCGCCTGGTCCAGTAAGCGTTCCTCGCGCTCTTGGCGGGTCTGCTGCTCCAGAGGCATCAACTCGACAATCACTTCGTCTGGCTCGTCCGATGGGGCCACGATCACATGCACCGGCAAGGCCTCTTCGTGGTGCAAGCGGCGCAATTGGGCCTCGTAACGCAATGCCGCAAACTCATTGGACTGGGCACCCTGGAGCGCCATCACCAGCGGCTGCGGATCCACAAAAAAGTCCGGCAAATGCATGTCGTGCAGCGTGCGGCGCGACATGCCCAGGGCATCCTCCAAGGCCGCATTGACAAAGCGGATGCGCCCCTGCCCTTGCATCACCGCCACGGGCGTTGCCAACAAATCAAAGGTCTGAAACCGGGCGAGTCTGCTCATGGCGCAGGGGAGCTGGCCAGCAGCGGACGGCGTTCCAGCTCGCGCTGCAAGCTGTCGATGTCTCTTTGTGTTCGCTCGATGGCGGCCTTGAGCATGGCCACACGGTCCAGGTACTTCTGGTGATGGCGGCTTTCCGAGGCCCATTTCACGGGCTCCCCATCGTTGTACTCTTGCACCAGCAAGGTGAGTTGCTGACGCGCCTTGTCCAACTCATGGCTCACAATGGTGCGTGCGTGCAGATCGCGCTCGGCTTGCTGCGGCGTTGGCATGCGGGGAGCGGCGGCCAGGCTGCGCGCTTCTTTAACCGGACTGGCCGCAGGGGCCGCTGCAGCCGAGGCGGCAGGCCGGGTGCCGGTGATGACCGTGACCGCCTGGGGGGCGATGCGCTCGCATTGCCGGACATCGCGCGGCGTGTTGGTGTACTCGTTCCCACAGCGGTAGATGGCCTCTTGCGCCCAGGCAGTGGCCAAGCCGCCCAAGCAGGTCCACAGCCCCAGCGCCCCAAGACACTGAGGGATCACCCCGCCTTGATGAAGTCCGATCTTGACCATGGTTTGCCTCCGGCACCGACCCACGCTTGCACAAGCAACACCCCATTGAACCAGAAAAAAAGGACGGCACAAGCCGTCCTCGGGGGTCATTGCACCCAGCGTGCAATCGGTGACATCCCACTCACAGAGAGTAGTACATGTCGTATTCGACGGGCGAGACTTCCACCCGGCTGCGGTTGACTTCCTGCATCTTCAGGTCGATGTAGGCGTCGATCCAGGCATCGGTGAACACGCCACCCTTGGTCAGGAAAGCGCGGTCCTTGTCGAGGGCTTCCAGCGCCTGGTCCAGGCTCGAGCAAACGGTGGGCACCAGTTTGTCTTCCTCTGGAGGCAGGTGGTAGAGGTCCTTGGTGGCAGCTTCGCCGGGATGGATCTTGTTTTCCACGCCGTCCAGGCCCGCCATCAACAGGGCCGCAAAGCCCAGGTATGGGTTGCACAGTGGATCGGGGAAGCGGGCTTCCACGCGGCGGGCTTTGTCGCTGGCCACATTGGGGATGCGGATCGAGGCCGAGCGGTTCTTGGCCGAGTAGGCCAGCTTGACCGGGGCTTCGTAATGGGGCACCAGGCGCTTGTAGCTGTTGGTGCCTGGGTTGGTGATCGCGTTCAGGGCGCGAGCGTGCTTGATGATGCCGCCGATGTAGAACAGCGCGAATTCGGACAGGCCGGCATAGCCGTTGCCTGCGAAAAGGTTTTTGCCGTCTTTCCAGACCGACTGGTGCACGTGCATGCCGGAGCCGTTGTCACCGGCATAAGGCTTGGGCATGAAAGTGGCGGTCTTGCCATAGGCATTGGCGACGTTGTGGATCACGTACTTTTGCATCAGTGTCCAGTCGGCGCGCTCGACCAGGGTCGAGAACTTGGTGCCGATCTCGCACTGGCCAGCGCCAGCGACTTCGTGGTGGTGCACTTCCACTGGAATGCCCACGGATTCGAGGATCAGGGCCATTTCGCTGCGCATGTCGTGCGTGCTGTCGACCGGGGGCACGGGGAAGTAGCCGCCCTTGACACGGTTGCGGTGGCCCTTGTTGCCACCGTCCACCTTGGCGCCGCTGTTCCAGGGGGCTTCGGATTCGTCGATGGCGTAGAAAGTGTTGTTCGGCTCGGTGCTCCAGCGCACTTCGTCGAACAGGAAGAATTCTGGCTCGGGACCGAAGTAGGCGGTGTCGCCCAGGCCAGCTTGCTTGAGGTAGGTCTCGGCGCGCTTGGCGATCGAGCGGGGATCGCGCTCGTAGGCCTTGCCGTCGGTGGGCTCGATCACGTCGCAGATCAGCACCAGGGTGACTTCTTCAAAGAAGGGGTCGATGAAGGCGCTGTTGGCATCGGGGATCAACAGCATGTCGGAGGCTTCGATGCCCTTCCAGCCGGCGATGGAGGAACCGTCAAAGGCCTGGCCTTCTTCGAATTTGCTTTCGCTGAACTGCGACACGGGCGCAGTGATGTGCTGCCATTTGCCACGGGTATCGGTGAAGCGGAAATCAACGAATTTGACCTCGTTGTCTTTCACCATGTTCATCACGTCTGCGACGGTCTTGGCCATCAAAATCTCCTGGGTAAAAAGGGTTGTAAAGTGTACTCAGCGGTGATGCAGTTTCTATGCCAACTTGCTGCATCCCAACGCACAAGAGCAACCTCCGATTGTGCCTTGCGCCACTCGGATTCTGGACAGGCCGCAAAGAAAAAGGCCCCGCAGCCTTGGACCGGGTCCAGCACCTGCCCGGCGGGGCTCATCCTGCCGGGCGTTTTGGGCGCAGAACGCAGCTCTCAAATGCACCAATGATATGCATTATGCATTTATTTGGTGCATTTTTTAGCTTCGCACCAATTCGGGGCCATATTGCAAGGCAAAGGCTTGCAAGCCCTGCCTCAAGTCCTGGTAGGCCCTGTCCGCCGCATCGGGCGCGCCCTTGACCCCCAACTCGATGTGGCGGCCCCACTGCGGGTGATCGACGCTGGGCAGGCTGAACACCTTGACGCCAGGGTGCGCTGTTTCAATCGACTCCATCAGCGGGGTCAGGGTGGCTTCCATGGCGCCCAGGACGATCACCGATTTTTCCAGGTAGGCGTTTTGGCGAAAGTGGGCCCTGTAATGGGTGTCCAGAACCGACGCCACCATGGGCCAGGCCATGACCGGGAAACCCGGCACAAAATGCACCACCCCACCGGCACGCCCCTGGCAACTGAACCCTGGGATTTTGTTGTAGGGGTTGCGGATGATGCTCGCGCCTTCCGGGAAAACGCCCATGTTCAGGCGATGGACGTTGTCGGGTCGGTCGGGTTCGTAGGGCAGACCCTGCTCCTGGGCTGTGTCCCGGATCCGCTCCTGGATCAAGGCCTTGGCCTGTGGGTGCAAAGCCAGTGGCACGCCCAGGGCCCGGGCCGCGCACTGGCGCGTGTGGTCGTCCGGCGTGGCACCGATGCCGCCACAGCTGAAAACCACATCGGCCGAGTCGAACGCCCGCGCAAGGGCTGCGGTGATGCGCTCCGGCGCATCGCCAATGTACTCGGCCCAACTCAGGCTCAAGCCGCGATCGGTCATCAATTCGATGACTTTGGGCAGGTGCTTGTCCTGGCGTTTGCCGGACATGATTTCATCGCCAATGATGATCAAACCAAAATGAGGGGTCATGGTGCGTGAAGAAACAAAAAATGATCAAAGAATCTGCCGGGGCTTGACGTCGGTCACATCGTTGTCAACGGAGCCGGCCAGACCCGGCGCACGGTCTGAGGGACCCCGGGCCGAAACAGGGGGTGATGCAGGCTCAACGGGCCAAGCACCATCTGCCACGCTGCGGGCAGGGTCCTGGCGCAGCTGGTGCAGTGCACTCAAGGCGTAATGGGCAAACCACAGGGAGGCAAAAGCAAACACCAAGGTGTAGATCCAGATGGCCAAGGGCACCAGGATCACAAATGCGGCCGCGAAAAACACCCCGGAGGCCCAGACCAGGCTGGGGGCCGCCCCCATCATCCCGACCGTGATCCCCATGGCCAAAAAGCCCATGCGGTGGCGTGCCATCAGGGCCTGCCTTTCCGGCGTGCTGGCAAATTCGGCCAACACGTCATGCGCCATGACCCGGTAGGTCAGCCAGCCCCAGATCAAGGCAGGCAGCAGCATGGCCAAAGGCGGCACCAGCCACATGGGCAAGGTGATCAACAGCGCG
>JAIXXW010000195.1 GCA_027490555.1 Comamonadaceae bacterium
AATACGAGGCGCTGAAGGCGGAAATTGAAGCACTCCGATCCGAAGTCGAAAAGCATGGCGTGGATGGAAGCCAACAAGCATGATCAACGTCACTCCCGTCATTCTTTGCGGTGGGTCAGGCACCCGTCTGTGGCCACTGTCCCGCACTGGTTTTCCGAAGCAGTTCCTGTGCTTGACTGGCAAAGAAAGCTTGTTCCAGCAAGCCGCAACGCGTCTGTCAAACCTGCGCAAAACAAATCTCCAGGTTGCTCCCCCCATCATCGTGACAGGCGAAGACCATCGATTCCTTGTCACTGAACAACTGCGCGAAATCGGCGTCGAGCTGGGCGCTGCGCTGCTTGAACCCGTGGGAAGAAACACCGCACCAGCGCTGACTTTGGCGGCACTGGCCGCTGCACAAGCAGATGCAGATCCCGTGCTGGTGGTCACGCCTGCCGACCAAACGATCGTCCACGAAGCAGCCTTCTCTGCAGCCATCCAACAAGCGGCGAAACAAGCTGCTGACGGTGCCATCGTCATTTTGGGTGTCACGCCCAACAAACCCGAAACGGGTTATGGATACATCCAAATCAGTCAAACTGATGCGGCTACGGGCCCATGTGCTGTGCGCCGTTTTGTCGAAAAGCCCGATGCCAGCACCGCCCAAGCCTATCTGAACGAAGGCGGCTACTACTGGAATGCCGGCATGTTCGTGCTCAAAGCATCCGTCTGGCTCGAGGCACTTGCGCAATTTCGCCCTGATATCTTGCAGGCGACAAAGACCGCCTGGTCCAAGTGCAGCCCAGACAACCCATTCACTCGCCCGGGCAAGGCCGAGTTTGCGGCCATCCCATCCGAGTCCGTTGATTACGCCGTCATGGAGCACTGCCCTGGCAGCAGCTTTCCCATCCAGATGGTCCCGCTCGAAGCAGGGTGGAGCGACCTCGGCGCCTGGGACGCCGTCTGGCATGTCTTACCCAAGGACGAAGAGGGCAATGCGCACCTGGGCGACGTGCTCACCACAGACAGCAAAAACACCCTGGTCCACGCCACAAGCCGCCTGGTCAGCCTGGTGGGTGTAGAAAACCTGATCGTGGTGGAAACGCCGGATGCCGTTCTGGTGGCTGACAAAGCCCGCAGCCAGGACGTCAAACACATCGTCACCCAGCTGCAGAAATCAAAACGCCAAGAGAATGGCCTGCATCGCAAAGTGCATCGCCCATGGGGTTGGTACGACAGCATTGACGAGGGTGGTCGATTCAAGGTCAAGCGCATTCAGGTCAAGCCCAAGGCCAGTCTCAGTTTGCAGAAACACCATCACCGTGCCGAGCACTGGATCGTGGTGACTGGAACCGCCGAAATCACCAACGGGGACAAGGTGCTGACCCTGACTGAAAACCAGTCCACCTATATCCCTTTGGGTGAAGTTCATCGCCTGGCAAATCCGGGCAGTATCCCGTTAGAAATTATTGAAGTTCAATCCGGCAGTTACCTTGGAGAAGACGACATAGTGCGTATAGAGGATGATTACGGAAGAAATGGATTGATTGGATGACGAGAATTTTTACTATTCATACTAAAAATTGATGAATAAATCCATCGCAATCATTGGCTTGGGAGATGTTGGTTTGCCACTCGCTGTCGAGTTCGGAAAGCAGCGTCCCGTGATCGGCTTTGACATCAATGAGACCCGAGTAAAGGAGCTGGGCTGCGGCCGTGACCACATTGCCAAGTCAGATGTGCTGGATCGATTGGCGCTCTCTGAGGGCAATTATTTCGTCGTGAGCGCCCGTCGCGAGGAGAACATCGACTCCGATTCAAGCCCCCAACCAGCCGAAAGATCTGGCACCATGGGCGCCTGATGAGGGCGGACCGAAGGCCAAGCAGTATCTGCAACAGTTGATTTCGAGGATAGAGTGATGAAAGTGTTGGTCGTAGGTGGCGCAGGCTACATTGGGTCCCACATGGTCCAGATGCTGGGTCATCAGGGCTGCAGTGTCACCACGCTGGACGATCTGTCCAGCGGTCACCGCGATGCTGTGCTGTGTGGCGATTTTGTCCAGGGCAACTTTGGTGACCGTGCGGTGCTGGACGCCGTGCTTTCGCGTGGTTTTCATGCGGCCATGCACCTTGCCTCTTTCATCCAGGTGGGTGAGTCGGTTCAGCACCCCGACAAGTACTACCGCAACAACGTGACGTACACGCTGGGCTTGCTGGACGCCATGCGTGCGCAGGGTGTGGGCAACTTCATCTTCTCGTCGACCGCAGCCACCTTTGGCGAACCACAGTACACACCGATGGATGAGCGGCACCCGCAGCAACCCATCAACCCTTATGGCCGCTCCAAGCTGATGGTCGAGCAAGCCTTGGCTGACTATGACCGGGCCTATGGGTTCAAGTCGGTTTGCTTGCGTTACTTCAACGCGGCGGGCGCAGACCCCGAGGCCCGTCTGGGTGAGCGGCATGACCCCGAAACCCATTTGATTCCTCTGGTGCTGCAAGCGGCTTCGGGCAGGCGCTCTGGCATCTCGGTTTTCGGGCGTGACTATGACACGCCTGATGGCACGTGCATTCGCGATTACATCCACATCCAGGATCTTTGCGCTGCACATTGGTTGGCGTTGCAATCGCTGATGAAGGGTGATGACAGCCAGTCCTACAACCTGGGCAATGGCCATGGTTTCTCGGTGCAGGAAGTCATAGATACTGCCGAACAGGTGACCGGCCGCAAGATTCCCGTGGTGAATGCTCCCCGCCGTGATGGTGATCCAGCCCGTTTGGTCGCCGATTCGCGCAAGGCCCGGGACCAACTGGGTTGGCAGCCGCAGTACGCGGATTTGGCCACCATCATTGAACATGCATGGCAGTGGGAGTCTCGGGCCGGTTGAACCCTGACCGATTCCACGTCAAGACCTCATCGCCCCAGCGCTTCTTGACCCTCTTCACCGTCTTCGTGGACAGCGCGTCAGTGATGCGGTCCACGAAATCCAATCATCGCCGGGCGTGCCACCCTGTCGGTATTCAGTGCGGGTGGGGTCGTGAGGCATCGCATATGTTTGCCGTGATTGAGGCGCTGATCAAGACACTCGGCGGCTCGGTAGTAGAGCGCGAAGGATCTCGTGTCAGGATCGAACTCAATGGAGAGCAGTGGCGCTGTCATCGGCCACATCCAGGCAAGGAAGCCAAGCGGTATCAGGTTGAGGAAGCTCGGGAATTTTTGGAACGTGCAGGAGTACAGCTATGAACACCATGACTTACAAGGGTTACACCGCTCGCGTTGAGTACGACGAACGCGACAACATTTTTGCTGGGCGCATTCTCGGTACCCGCAACATCATCAGCTTTCATGGCGAGACAGTTGCCGAATTGCGCGCAGAGTTCGAGCTTGCGATCAAGGACTACCTTGCCGATTGCAAGGAGCAGGGCATACCCCCTGAAAAGCCCGCCTCCGGCAAGCTCTTGTTGCGTGTAACGCCTGAAATCCATGGTCGTGCCCTTGTTGCTGCACAGGCCGCAGGTAAAAGCTTGAACCAGTGGGCCACTGAGGTCTTGCAGCATGCTGCGCAGCCTGGCTGATGGCTTGGACTGTGATGCCGTTTTTGTGCCTGTCCCTGGCCTGAACCGCAGGGGCAACTGCGGCTGTCGCGAGGCGCCAAACGGCTTTGGCATGGGGGGCGCGCACCTGTGACACCGGGTCTCTGGACCGCGTGCTATTCTGCCCGCCGCTGCAGTCGCCAAGCCAAGACGTGGTGAGCGCCCACCCTGTGGGGCCAGCGCTGGCCGGCGGCCTGAATCTGCACCCGTTCATTCATCAAGGAGACTTTCCATGCATCCCCACCGCAGAAATTTTCTCGCCATGGCCGTGTCCATGGCTGTGGCTGGGCCCGCGCTGGCCCAGGACAAATACCCCTCCAAACCGGTCACCCTCATCGTCCCGCAGGCGGCCGGTGGCGCCAACGACACGATCGCCCGCGTGATCGCGCAAAGGCTCTCCGAGCAGACCGGACAGTCCTTTGTGGTGGAAAACCGCACCGGTGCCGGCGGCAATGTGGGTACCGCCGCTGCCGCCCGCACCCGGCCCGATGGCTACACCCTGTTGCTGACCGCCGACAGCGCCATGGTCATCAACCCGGCCCTGTACAAGAGCACGGGTTTTGACCCGATCAAGGACTTCGAGGCCGTGGGCAGTGTGGCCACGGCCGGTTATGTGCTGGTGGCCCACCCGAGCTTCCCGGCCAAAAACACCGCCGAGTTGGTCGCTTTGGCCAAGCAGCAGCCTGGCAAGATCAACATCGGGTCGGCCGGCAACGGCACGCTCAACCACCTGATCGGCGAGATGCTGGGCAAGGCCACCGGCATCGACCTGACCCATGTGCCGTACAAGGGGGCCGCAGCCGCAGCCACCGATCTGGTGGCCGGCCAGGTGCAGGTCTCGGTGCAAAGCCTGCCGTCCTCGATTGCCTTCATCCGCTCGGGCCGCATGAAGGTGCTGGGGGTCGTCAACCCCAAGCGCCTGCCAGTGTTGCCAGACGCCCCCACGATTGGCGAGACCATCAAGGACTTTGGTGCCACGCCCTGGTACGGGGTGTTCGCCCCGACCGGCACGCCCAGAGCGATCATCAACCAGCTCAATGCCGAGATCGCCAAGGCCCTCGAATCCCGGGAGGTGCAAGAGCGCCTGGCCGGTGTGGGCTGCGAAGCCTTCAGAACCACCCCCGAGCAATTTGCCCAGTTGGTCCGCGACGATTTGCCCCGCTGGGCCAGGATCGTCAAGGACTCTGGCGCCACGATCGATTGAGGGGCTGCTTGCGCAGGCGCCCGGCGGGTGTCTGCCGCAGACCTCTGGCGCGATCGGCATTGAATCCACCGGATGTTTGTCTTTTCCAAACTGCTGTCTGCCATCACCCAGCCGATGTTCTGGCTGGCGCTGTGGTGGGGCTTGGCCTTGTTGGCGCTGACGCGCTGGCGCAGGACGGCGGTGTGCATGCTGTGGAGTGGGCTGGCGGTGCTGGGCTTGTTGGGCTTTCGCGCTGTGCCAGACGCATTGCTGCGCCCCCTGGAAAACCGTTACCCCGTTCCCGTGGCCGAGGCGATAGAGCGGCATGTGGGCATCATCGTGCTGGGCGGGGCGATCGGCCACCCCGATAGTTTTGCCGCCCATGGCCAGGTGCCCCTGGGCGAGGCGGCCGAGCGCATGACGGTGCCGGTGGGCCTGATGCGCCAGTACCCTGGGCTGGCGCTGGTGTTTTCGGGCGGGGAGGGGCGGCTGCTGACGACCGGCGTGACCGAATCGGCCCTGGCCAAGGCGTTCTACCAGCAGCAGGGCTTGGACATGGCCCGCGTGCGCCTGGAGGACGGCTCGCGCACGACCCGTGAAAATGCCCAACAAGTGGCCAAGCTCTTGGGAGAGCGGTGCCAGCAGCCCTGGCTGCTGGTAACTTCGGCCTGGCATATGCCGCGCAGCATGGCCGAGTTCGAGGCCGTGGGCTGCCAAGTCACGCCTTACCCGGTGGACTTTCGCACCGGCCATGCCACCGCGCTGACCGAGTACGCACTGGCCCACAGCCTGCTTCGCTGGCAGACCGCTTTGCACGAGTGGCTGGGGCTGCTGGTGTACAGCGCGACCCGGTGATGGCCACTCGACCCGGCACGCATCTGCCGCCTTGGCAGCCTGGCATGGGCTGGCCCGCCTCCGACCTGGACGTTGGCTTGTGTGGCGCGATCGGGTGGCTGGGACCCAAACCTCAGCACAGACCGTGCCAGAATCGACCGGGCAGGGCTGGCCGTATGGGGCTGGCCCCTGCGTGGATGCAATGGCAAGGATGATGCGATGACTTTGGCAATGGGCTGGCAGGAATGGGTGCAGCACGACGCGGTGGGCCTGGCCGATCTTGTGCGGCGCGGGCAGGTGTCGCCGGCCGAGCTGGCAGCGCAGGCGGCGGCCGCTGTGGCCCGCATCAACCCGGCGGTGCAGGCGGTGGTCGAGGTGTTTGACGATGTGGTGGCCGACCCGCTGAAAGACGGCATGAACCCGGCCGGGCCTTTGGCGGGCGTGCCTTTTTTCATGAAAGACCTGGGGCCCACGCTCAAGGGCCGGCTGCAGGAGATGGGGTCCTTGATGATGCGCGGCAACCGCGCGGCGGCAGACACATTTCTCACGGGGCAAATGCGGCGCGCGGGCCTGAACATCATCGGCCGCACCACCACCCCCGAGTTCGGGGTGTGCAGCTCGGCCGAAAACCCGACGGTGTACGTCACGCGCAACCCTTGGGACCCCGAGTACACCAGCTATGGCTCGTCGGCGGGCACGGCGGTGGCCCTGGCCGCAGGCGTGCTGCCGCTGTCGCATGCCACCGATGGCGGGGGCTCGATCCGGATTCCGGCGGGGGCCAATGGCAACATTGGCCTGAAGCCCTCGCGCGGGGTGTTCTCGATCGCGCCCGCAGCCTCGGATTTGACCGGGCTGGTCTCGACCCAGGGCTGCCAAAGCCGCACGGTGCGCGACACGGCGGCTTTTGTGGACCATTGCCGTGGCGGTGCGCCGGGCGAATTCATGCCTTACTGGATGCCGGACGAGCCTTACAGCCGCTTGATCCAGCGAGACCCACCGCGCCTGCGCATTGCCTTGTCGCACGAGTGGGGTGACTTTCGGGCGGTGCCGCATTTTGTGGACGAGCTCCAGCGCGTGGGGCGCTTTCTGGAGGGCCTGGGCCACCAGGTGGACTGGGCCTTGCCCGAGGTGGATTTCAGGGCGGCGTTCGAGGCGCAAACGACCTGCTACATCAGCAACTTCGCGCAGACGATTTCCAACCTGCTGGCCCCCCGGGGCCTGACGCGCCCGCCCGAAGGCCAGGTGGAGCCCATCAACATCCTGATCTGGGAGATGGGCCTGAAGACCAGCTTCACCGAGCGGGCCCGCATGCAGGCGGTGTTCAACACCACGTCGCGGGCCTTTGGCCAGTTTTTTGAAGACTGGGACATCCTGCTCACGCCCATCACCGCTTTGCCCACGCCCAAGCTGGGCACCACCGAATACCTCACCACCAGCGACAACCCCAGCGTGCTTGACTGGTTTGCCAACTTGTGGCGCAACTTTGCCTACACCCCCTTGACCAATTTGTGCGGCATGCCCGGCATCTCCATGCCCATGGCCACGCAAGAAAACGGTTTGCCCCTGGGCATCCATGCGCAGGCCAGGCAGGCCAACGACGGCCTGTTGCTGCAGCTGGCCGCGCAGATCGAGCGTGCCCTGGGCGGTCAGTGGCATGCCGGGCGTGTGCCCCAGGTGCACGTGAGCCGCGACGGCTGAACCCCTTCGGGCAGCAAGACTTGCACCTTCATGGTCTGCGCTGCAGGCGCTGACCCTCGCGCAAGGCGGGTGGGTAGAGCACCAGCGTGTCGCCCGCTTGCAGCGTGCCGGGCGCGATCACTGCGAATTCGGCGTTGCGGTCCTGCACCTGCACGGCGTGGGCTTGGGCGCGACCCTGGTGCATCCGCCACACACGCCAGTCTGGGCCATCGCGCACCAGGGCCGCACTGGGCACGCGCAGGGCTTGCTCCAGGCGGGACAGGACGATGCGCGCATCGACCCGAAAGCCATCGCCCAGGCCCTGCGCGTCTGCCGGGCTGGCGGGCAACAAGTCCACCACCACGTTCACGCGTTGCTCTTCGATGCCCAGGGCCGACACCCGGGTGAAGGCGGTGGGCTCGATGCGCCGCACCCGTCCCGCCAGCGCTGCCTGCCGCCCACCCAGCGACAAGGCCACCGCTGCGCCGGTGGGAATGTGCCGGGCATCCGACGACAGCACATCGATCACCGCCTCCAGCGACGTGTTGTCGCCAACGTCGATCAAGGCCTGCCCCGCAGTCACCGGCCCGGCGCTGCTCAGGTGCAGCTTGAGGACGTGTCCGCCGATCGGGCTGTGGATGGGCAGCCCAGCTGGCGCACCAGGGCGCGCGGTGGCGCTGCTTGGGCCCAGGGCGGCTTGCGATTCGGCCAGGCTGAACTGGGCCGCACGCCACTCGGCGCGTGCGGCTTCCAGCGCTTGCTCGGCGGCGCTTTCGGCGTTCAGGGCCTGGTCGAGCGCGGCTTCGGCGATGAAGTATTGCTGCGCCAGCTGGGCAGAGCGCTGCGCTTGCAGGCGGGCTTGCGCCAGGGCGGTTTGCAGCTGCGCCACCCGGGCGCTGGCGGCCTGTTGTGTGGCTTCGTCCCGGCCCACGCGCTGGCGCAAGACGCTGTGGTTGCGCGGGTCGATCAGGGGCGAGGCCATCGGGGTCAGCCAGGCCAGCACCTGGTTTTTTTCCACCCGGTCACCCACTTGCAGGCTGGGCCTTTGCAGCTGGCCGGCCATGGGCGCGGCGATGCTGTAGCGTGCTTTCAGCCGCAGTTGGCCGTCTTCTTCGAGGCTTTGCTCAAAGGGCCCTTGGGTGACTGCGGCCACCTCCACCGCCAGCGGGCGCGGCGCCAAGGCCCACCACAGCCCGGCCAGCCCCAGCAGGCCAGCAGCACTCCAGGCCAGCCAGCGCCCAGGGTGCCAACGGCGCCAAGGGCCTGGGCGCTGGTCGGTCGGGGCAGGGACAGGGGCAGTGGCAGGGGCTGCGTCAGCGGGGCTGTTCATTCTCGGACTTTCAAGACTGCGACCAAATCGAGCCGGTCGATCTGCCGGCGCACCAGCAGGGCACTCACCAGGCCTGCGGCCAGCACGATCAGGGCCGCCCAGGCGTAGGTGCTGCGGGCGATGACCACCGGGAAATCGATGTTGTCGGAAGACATGAGCTGCATCAGCCACGAGGCCAGGGCCCAGCCGCACAGCGCGCCCAGTGGCAAGGCCAGCAGCAGCTCGGCGGTCAAAGGGGCCAGCAGCAGCACCGACACCTCGGCCCGCGTCATACCGAGCACGCGCAAACTGGCCAGCTCCCAGGCCCGCTCGGACAGGCTGATGCGCGCCGCGTTGTACACCATGCCCACGGCCATGGCCACGGCGAACAAGGTGAGCACGCTGCTGAAGACCCCCATGTTGCGCGAGGTGGTTTCCTGAAAGCCGGCCAGCGACGATGCTTTGTCGAGCACCGACACGATGACCGGGGCTTGCTTGACCGCTTGCCAAAATGCCGGCATGGCCAGGGGGTCCACCTGCAAGCTGGCCTCGTTCACACCGGCGCCTTCGCGCGCCAGGCGGTGCAGGGCCTGCAGGTCCATGAAGGCCTGTTGGCCGATCAGGGTGTGCACGATGGCCATCACCTGGATGCGGGCGCGGTGTTGGCGGCCCATCAAAAATTCCACCTCGATGGACTCGCCCTGTTGCACCCCCAGCTGATCGGCCAGCAGGGCCGACAGCACCAGGCCGTGCTCTGGCAGGCTCACCGGGCCGCTGGGGCCATCGATCACGCGCATCAGGCGCGCGCCTGGCGCCAGCCCCAGCAGCACGCCTTCTGCCTGGCGCGAACCCGCGTACAAGCGCACGGCCTCGCTGCGCTGGACTTCGGCATGCACCACACCGGGCAGGCGCAGCAGGTCTTGCCGCACCGAGGGGGCCAGCGCCTGCTGAAAATTCACCACCACATCGCCACGCAGGACCTGGCGGTACTGCACGTCGACGATGTGGTCGATGGCATCGCGCCAGAAGGCGCCGGATATCTGCAAGGCCACGGCCAGCGCGATGCCGGTCACGGTGAACAGGGCGCGCCAGGGGCGGCGCTCCACATCCCGGATCGCCATCCATGCCGAGGCGCTGACATGGCGGCCCAGGCCCAGGCGCTCGATCAGGCTGGGCCGGTAACGCTCGGGCGCGGGCGCTTGCATGGCCACCGCAGGGCGCAAGCGCACCAACGCCTGGATGGCGCGCCAGGTGCCGGCTGTGGCCGCTGCCAGCACCAGGGCCACGGCGGCCGCCACCAGCCAGGGCGAGGTGGCGTAATCCAGACGCGCCAGGCGAAACACCTCGCCATACAGACCCAGCATGCTGCGGCCTATCCACTGGCTCAGCAGCAAGCCCATCAGCAAACCCAGGCCAGCGATGGCCAGGGCCAGGCCCATGTAGTGCCCCGCGATGCGGCGGTCCGGGTAGCCCAGCGCCTTGAGCGCGGCCATGGGCTGGCGCTGGGTGGCCACCTGGCGAGCGATGACGCCGTTCAGGATGAACACCGACACGGCCAGAAAAATGGCCGGCAGCACCGTGCCCATGACCTGCATTTGCGAGAGTTCGTTGTTGACGATGCGGGCCGAGATTTGCTGGTCTTGGCGCATGGCGCCACGCGTGCCGTAGGGCGCCAGCAGGGCATCGACCTGGGTGATGAGCTGCGCCGTGACCTGCGCTTTGTCGGCGCTGTTCTGCACCCGGAATGCCGCCTGGTTGAAAGCGCCTTGCATGTCAAACACCTGGGCCATGCGCTCTTGGTCGATCCACCACACGCCAAAACCTTTGTCGTCGGGTGCGCCCCCCCGGGAGGCCAACACATACTCGGGCGTGATGACTGTGCCCACCAGGTGCACGGTTTGCCGCTGACCGTTCAGGATGGCCTGGACCCGGTCGCCTGGCCGCAGATGGCGCGCCTGTGCAAAGCGTTCGTTGACCACCGCCTCCAGGGCCCGGCCAGGCTCGGGCCAGCGACCGCTGCGCAGCGTCAAGGCGTTGATGCCTTGCCGGTGTGCGTGCAAGCGCACAAGGTCCAGGCCGATGAAGCGCCCCGTCACCGGGGCCTGGGCACCGGGCAGCGCCAGTTGCGCATCGTGCACCACATTCAGCTGGAGGTCGGCCACCCCCGGCAGGGCCTGCAAGCGCGACTGCCAGGCCAAGGGTGCGCGCTGGATGCGGATGAACACATCGGCCATGCGGTTGTCGCGGTAGAAATGGTCGCGCGCAGCTTGCAGCGAGGCGTGCACCGAGAACATGCCGACAAAACCCGCCACCCCGATGGCCACCACCACCGCAATCGTCAGCACCTGCGCCCAGAGCTTGCGCAGGTCGCGCCAGAGTTTGGTGTGGAGGGCCTGCATGGGGCTTCACCAGTGCAAGGTGGCCGCTGCCACTTTGTGCGCGTTCACCTGGGTGCTCACGATGCGGCCATCGGCCATGCGCATGACCCGGTCGGCCATCTCGGCAATCGGCGCGTTGTGCGTGATCACCACCGTGGTGGTGCCCAGCTCACGGTTGACTTTCTCGATGGCCTGCAGCACCACGATGCCGGTGGCACAGTCCAGGGCCCCGGTGGGCTCGTCGCAGAGCAAGACCTGCGGGCGTTTGGCAATCGCCCGGGCAATCGCCACGCGTTGCTGTTCGCCACCCGACAGCTGCGCTGCAAAGTGGTCCATGCGCTCGGCCAAGCCCACCAGGGCCAGTGCGGCCTCGGGCGTCATCGGTTCTTGGGCCAGGTCGGTGACCAGGGCCACGTTTTCGCGGGCGGTGAGGCTGGGGATCAGGTTGTAAAACTGGAACACAAAACCCACATGCTCGCGCCGGTAGCGCGTGAGCTCGGCATCGCTGGCTCCGGTCAACTCGTGTGTGCGGCCCTGGTGTGTCCATTGCGCCGTGCCCGATGTGGCGCTGTCCAGGCCTCCCAGGATGTTGAGCAAGGTGGATTTGCCGCTGCCCGAAGCCCCCAGCAAGACCACGAACTCGCCCGGCACGATGCACAGGTCCACCCCGCGCAGCGCATGCACGGCAGCATGTCCTTCGCCATACACCTTGCTCAGGCCCTGGGCCCGAAAAACGCAGGGCGCAGCCTGCGGTGCTGGTGTGGTGGCGTGCACGGTCATGCCCTGCATTGGCGCACCCGGACCGTGCAGGCGTCTTGAGGCGCATCAAGCGCACCGCTTGACGCGCCAGGCCTTGGCCGAACGGTCTATGTCCTGGGGTGAATTGACCGGCGATGGCGCCCGCCCAAAAATCAAAACCCATTTGCATCCGATGAAGGACCGACATGGCGCAGCAGCACGGGATTTTGGTGGCCAATGCCTCGCAGGCGCGTTTGTTCGAGCGCGCCGGGTTCAAGCAACCCTTGCGCGAGCTGGCCGATTGGGTCAACCCTGCCAGCCGCATGCCCGCCAGCGAGACCGAACGCGCACCGCTGGGACAGTCGCTGGCCGGGCGCGCCGGGCTGGCACCCCGGGTGGACCTGAAGCATTTGCACCGCAGCGCCTTTGCCCAGGAGCTGGCCGGGCATCTGCGCGAGGCTGTGCTGAACCAGCGCATCCCGTCGTTGGCGCTGATCGTGTCCAACCCTTTCCTGGGCGAGCTGCTCAAGCACCTGGATGCATCGGTGCACAAAATCCTGGTGCAACAGCATGCGCTGGATTGGACCTCTTTGAGCCTCAGCGAGCTGGACCAGCGCTTGCGCACCGATTTCCGCCTGTAGGCGCCCACCCCGTGGCCGATGCCTGGCCCCTCGTAGGAGCCCACCCCGTGGGCGATGCATGACCCCCTGTAGGAGCCCACCCCGTGGGCGATCAAAGCCATCGCCCACAGGGGTGGGCTCCCACAGCAGGCATCGCCCACAGGGGTGGGCTCCCACAGCAGGCATCGCCCACAAAAAAGGCTTGCCGAAGCAAGCCTTGGAGGGGGAGACCCGGCGCGGGTTTACAGGCCTGCGGCCGCTTTCAGGGCGGCGGCGCGGTCGGTGCGCTCCCAGGTGAAGTCGGGCTCGTCGCGGCCAAAGTGGCCGTAGGCGGCGGTCTTGCTGTAGATGGGACGCAGCAGGTCCAGCATCTGGATGATGCCTTTGGGGCGCAGGTCAAAGTGCTCGGCCACCAAAGCGGCCAGGCGCTCGTCGCTAATGACGCCGGTGCCCATGGTGTCCACGGTGATGTTCATGGGGCGGGCCACGCCGATCGCGTAAGCCACCTGGATCTGGCATTGCTTGGCCAAACCCGCAGCCACGATGTTCTTGGCCACATAACGGGCGGCGTAAGCGGCCGAACGGTCGACCTTGGACGGGTCCTTGCCGCTGAAGGCACCACCCCCGTGCGGGCAGGCGCCGCCGTAGGTGTCGACGATGATCTTGCGACCGGTCAGGCCGCAGTCGCCCTGGGGGCCGCCAATGACAAAACGGCCGGTGGGGTTGATCAGGTACTTGGTGTCTTGCAGCCACTCTTTGGGCAGCACGGGCTTGATGATTTCTTCGATGATGGCTTCGGTGAAGCTGGACTTCATCTTGGTCGATGTTTCCGACTGGTCGGGGCTGTGCTGGGTGGACAGCACCACGGTGTCGATGCTGTGGGGCTTGCCGTCCACATAGCGCATGGTCACCTGGCTCTTGGCGTCAGGACGCAGGAAGGGCAGGCGGCCGTCCTTACGCAGTTGGGCCTGGCGCTCGACCAGACGGTGGGCGTAGTAAATCGGGGCGGGCATCAGCTCGGGCGTTTCGCTGCAGGCGTAGCCGAACATCAGGCCCTGGTCGCCTGCGCCGATGTTGAGGTGGTCGTCGGAGGCGTGGTCCACGCCCTGGGCGATGTCGTTGCTCTGCTTGTCGTAGCAGACCATGACGGCGCAGCCCTTGTAGTCGATGCCGTAGTCGGTGTTGTCGTAGCCGATGCGCTTGATGGTTTCACGCGCGACCTGGATGTAGTCGACGTGCGCGTTGGTGGTGATCTCACCGGCCAGCACCACCAGACCGGTGTTGGTCAGGGTTTCGGCGGCCACGCGGCTGCGGGGGTCTTGCGCAAAGATGGCATCCAAGATCGCGTCGGAGATCTGGTCGGCGACTTTGTCGGGGTGGCCTTCGGAGACGGATTCCGAGGTGAAGAGGTAGTTTTTGGACATGAAAAAAGCTCCTGTTGATCAGTGGTTTTTCGGCGTTGCCGACCCTGAAAACTCGGAGCCTGGCGAACGCTTTAGCAGAATTTTTTGAGTCGCCCTGCAAGTAGTTCGAATAACTCGGCGACGTGCGGATTATAAAAGACTGCAGCAAGCCATCCCCATCCATGTGGAAATCATGTCCAATAAGCCCCATGGACATCCCCACACCGATAGAAAACCGCCTGGTGGATCTGGAGATCAAGGCGGGCTACACCGAAGACCTGTTGGACCAGCTCAATGCGCAGGTCTACCGGCAACAGCAACAGATCGACGCGCTGGTGCAAGAGCTTCGCCAGCTGCGCGATCGCCTGCCGGAGTCCGGCGGTGGCGCGCAGGTGCGCGACCCGCGTGACGAGATCCCGCCGCATTACTGAAGCCGATGCACAGCATCCAGGACATCCGCGACCACCTGCGCGCACGGGGTGCCAACGCCTTGCACGAGCAGCGCGTGCTGCGGCTGTGGAGCCAGGCCCAAGCGCAAGACAGTGGCCGCCGTCCGCTGCACAGCTTCATGCCTTTGACGCTGCGCCAAGACTTGCCCGCCTTGACGGCGACCCTGGCGGGTCTGGCCCGCTTGCGCGAGCAGCACCCCGCCCAGGACGGCTCGGCCCGGTTGCTGGTGGGCCTGCAAGACGGCCAGACGGTGGAGTGTGTGCTGTTGCCACGCGATGGGCTGTGTGTGTCGTCCCAAGTGGGTTGTGCGGTGGGCTGCGTGTTTTGCATGACCGGGCGCGAAGGCCTGATCCGGCAGGTGGGCAGTGCCGAAATCGTGGCCCAGGTGGCGCTGGCCCGCACGCTGCGGCCCGTGAAAAAAGTCGTGTTCATGGGCATGGGCGAGCCCGCGCACAACCTGGATGCGGTGATGGAGGCCATCGAGCTGCTGGGCACGGTGGGCAACATTGCCCACAAGAATCTGGTGATGTCCACCGTGGGCGATGTGCGGGTGTTTGAGCGCCTGCCGCAAGGTCGGGTCAAGCCCGCGCTGGCCTTGTCCCTGCACAGCACCCGGGCCGATGTGCGGGCCCAGCTCTTGCCGCGCGCGCCGCGCTGGGACCCGCAGGCGCTGGTGCAAGCCGGTGAGGTCTACGCCCGTGCCACGGGCTACCCGATCCAGTACCAGTGGACCTTGATCGAGGGCGTCAACGACAGCGAGGAGGAAATCGAGGGCATTGTGCGTTTGCTCAAGGGCAAGTACGCGCTGATGAACATGATCCCCTACAACGCCGTGCCCGATTTGCCCTATGCCCGGCCCAGCTGGGCGCGCGCGGCCGAGATCGCGCGCACGCTGCACCAGCGCAGCGTGCTGACCAAACTGCGCCAGTCGGCGGGGCAGGATGTCGACGGTGGATGCGGGCAGTTGCGTGCGCGGCAGACACTGAGCCCAGTCCAGTGGTTCAAAAAACATGCGGGCCCGGTCAGTTTTTCTTCAATTGGTCTTTGAAAAAAACCACCATCTCTTGCCGTGTTTCTTGCGCGTCCTTGGCCGAATAGCGCATGGTGACCATGCCCCCTGTCTGGGCTTTGGCAAAGGGGCTGAATGCGGGCGGCGGCGGGTTGGGCCAGTCAAATGCATGGGTAGCGCCTTCGATCAGGCGCACCCTCAGGTGCGGGGCAATGTCCGGGAATGCTTGGCCCATTCGCAAGCAATCCTGGCGTGGGTCAAAGTCGAAGTCATCGCTGGTGCCCGAAACGATGTGGATCCTTTTTCCGGTGGCGCCCCAATTTTGAGGGCGGCCTGGGTTGATCCATGACCGGATGCGGACAGGGTCATCCAAGATGTTGGCGCAGCCTGGGTACAGCGCAAAGTGCGCTGCATAAACTAAGTCGGGAGGGAGCGAGCCATTTTGACGGGGCAACTTTGCGGGCCTGACGCCCATGCCGGTCATGAGGGTCAAGGCGCCTCCGCTGGAAAAACCGGTGATGCCAATGCGTGAGCTGTCGAATCGGCTGTCTTTCGCCAGGAACACCAGTGATCCCCAAGCGTCTTGCAGGCGATCACACAAAACCGGGGCGGCGCGATCATTGCCGTTTTTGACGTTTCGTGGCGTGAAAGAGTCGACTTCCAGCGTGGCGATGCCGGCTGCATTCAAGGCTTGGGCATAAAAACTGCCAACGCCTGTCACGCCGGCATTGCTGTGCAGAATGACCACTGCGGGCATCGGTTCAGACGTTGTGGGTGGCAGCTGCAATCGTCCTGTGACGTGGGTGACCTGTTGGACCCGTTCGTTGCACTTTTCGCCGACCACAGGAATGTCCACGCGGGAGCTGCTCACCTGACCTTGTGCCCCCACACTAGCCAGCAAGAGCAGCCAGGTGCCGAACATCAGACGTGTCATGCTGGAGGTTCCTTTTGGGCGAATGGTGATCGGTGGAGTGGGCATTCAACGCCCCGGGAATTTGATGAGCCCGCTGGACAAAGCGGTGCCCAGCAAAATCACCGCGCCGCACAGCAGCATCCTGGCGGTGACGGTTTCACCCAGAAACAGCACGCCGTAGGCGATGGCAAACACCGGCACCAAAAATGTGACGGTGAGGGCGCGGGCGGGCCCCGAGTGCTCGATCAGTTTGAAATACAGGATGTAGGCCACGCCCGTGCACAGCACACCCAGCACCAGCAAGGCCCCCCAGGCCGAGGCACTGGGCCCGTGCTCGGGGCGCAGCCACAGCGCCGGCAGGGCCAGGACCGCAGTGGCTCCAAGCTGGCTGCCGGTGGCCGTGACCAGTGGCGGCAAATCGGCCAGGTGTTTGCGGGTGAAGCTGGCGGCCACGGCATAGCAGCTGGTGGCCAGCAGGCAAGCCAGCACCGCCCAGGCGGGGGCGATGCCCGACGCGTTGGGCTGGAAGCTGGCTTGTCCACCGGTCAGCAGGACCACCCCGGCAAAACCGATGGCCAAACCCACCGTGCGCGACAGGCTGGGCTTGTCGCCCAGCCAGAGCCAGGCCACGACCGCGCCAAACAGGGGCACGGTGGCGTTCAGGATCGATGAAAAACCGGTGCTGATGTGCAAGACCGCAAAGGAGAACAGGGCAAAGGGGATGCCGCTGTTGAGCACGCCCACCCACAGCACAGGCTTCCAGTGTTGACGAAACACCACCCCATGGCCTTTGGCCAGCATCAGGGGCAGCAAGAACACCGAGGCGATCGCCACCCGAATGCCGGCGGTGGCCAGTGCCCCCAGTTCGAGCGCGGCCACATGCATGAACAAAAAGGACGAGCCCCAGATGGCGGCCAGGAGCAGGAAATCGGTCAGCCAGCCTTTGGCGGGGAGAGCAGGCATGGACAAGCGTTCAGAGGCTGGGATGGCCTTCGAGCTGCAGCAGCGCTTGTTTGCGCCACAGCCCGCCGGCATAGCCCGTGAGTTGGCCAGAGCCACCCAGCACGCGGTGGCAGGGCACGATGATGCTCACCGGGTTGCGCCCCACGGCGGCACCCACAGCCCGCGCCGCCTGGGGCTTGCCCAGCTGCCGGGCCAGCTCGCCATAGCTTTGGCTCTGACCCGCTGGGATGCGCAGCAAGGCGCGCCAGACCGATTGCTGGAAGGCGGTGCCGGCCGACAAATCCAATGGGCCCTTCCAAGTTTGGCTTGACCCGCCCAGGCAGGCCAGAACGTGGGCTGCGGCGCTTTGGAGCACCGGGTGGTGTTCATCCTGGGTCCACTTTTGGCGCTGGGCATCGCTCGGGCCATGCTGTTGCCCGTCAAACCACACACCGCACAGCCCATGGGTGCTGGCGGCCAGCGTGATCGGCCCCAGGGGGCTGTCGATGCGGAGGGTGCTCGGTGTGTTCATGGCCTGCCTTGGAAAATCGATCCCGGGCTCAGATGTTAGCGTGCCCCGCCTACAATCCGCCCACGATCACCCATCCGGCCCGGGTGGCTTTTGGACAGAGACAGCGCATGCAACTGAACCCCTCGATTTTCAAAGCCTATGACATCCGCGGCGTGCTGCCGTCCACCCTGAACGCCTCCGTGGCCGAAGGACTGGGCAAGGCCTTTGGCACGCAGGCCCTGGCGCAGGGCCAGCGCACCGTGGCGGTGGGGCGGGACGGCCGCCTGAGTGGCCCCGAGCTGTCGGCAGCGCTCATCCGCGGCCTGGTGGCTGCGGGCGTTCAGGTGATCGACATTGGCATGGTCACCACGCCGATGTTGTATTTCGCGGCCAGCACCTTGTGCGCCAGTGGCATCCAGGTCACCGGCAGCCACAACCCCAAGGATTACAACGGTTTCAAGATGGTGTTGGGCGGTCGCGCGATTTATGGCGACGAGATCCAGGGCCTGCGCCAGATGATGGAGGCCGAGAGTTGGCAACTGCCGGGCGGCGGCAGCGTCACCCGCACGGATGTGCTGGCCGATTACACCCGGCGCATCGTGGGCGACATCCGACTGGCGCGCCCGATGAAGATCGTGATCGATTCGGGCAATGGCATCGCGGGCGCTTCGGCCCCGGACATTTTTCGCGCCCTGGGCTGCGAGGTGGTCGAGCTGTTCAGCGCCGTCGACGGTGAGTTCCCCAACCACCACCCCGACCCCAGCAAGCCGGAAAACCTGCAGGACCTGATCGCCGCCCTGAAAAGCACTGGCGCCGAGCTGGGCCTGGCTTTTGACGGCGACGGCGACCGCCTGGGCATCGTGACAGCGGACGGCCAGAACATCTACCCTGACCGCCAGATGCAGCTGTTTGCGCAAGACGTGCTCAGCCGCGTGCCGGGCGGCACCATCTTGTTCGATGTGAAATGCTCGCAGCGCCTGGGCCCGGCCATCGAGGCAGCGGGCGGCAAGCCCTTGATGTACAAGACCGGCCACTCGCTGATCAAGGCCAGGATGAAAGCAGTCGAGGCCGCTGGCGGTCAAGCCCCCTTGGGTGGCGAGATGAGCGGGCACATCTTCTTCAAGGAGCGTTGGTATGGCTTTGACGACGGCACCTACGCGGGCGCCCGCTTGCTCGAAATCGTCAGCCGCAGCCCGGATGCCAACGCCGTGCTCCACGCGCTGCCCACCAGCTTCAGCACCCCAGAGCTGAACGTGGCCTGCGCCGAAGGCGAACCGCACAGCGTGACCCGCGCCCTGCAAGCGCAGGCCGCCAGCACCTTCCGCGCGCCAGCCCGGGTGTGTGACATCGACGGCCTGCGGGTGGACTGGCCCGATGGCTTTGGCCTGATCCGCGCCTCCAACACCACGCCCGTGCTGGTTTTGCGTTTTGAGGGCCAGACCGAATCCGCCTTGCACCGCATCGAGGCCGACATGCTGGCGCTGCTGCGCTCGGTCAAGCCCGATGCACAGATCCAGGCCGCCGCGCATTGAACCCCGGCAGCGAAAGCCCCCCATGAACCCCGCCAACGCCGTGCTCAGCCCCGACCCCGAGGTCATCGTCTTCAACCTCAAGCAGCGCTACACCGGCGTGTCGGCCACCATCAATGCCTTGGTGCCCTTGCAGGCACAGCAGTGGCGTCTGGGTTTTTGCGGCACGCGCATGTCCAATGGCATCGATGGCATGACCTTGCGCGAAGCCATTCGCCTGTCGCGCAAGCCGCCCGAGGGCCGCGCCTTTCGCATCTGGCATGTGCGGCGCGACCCAGAAATGATGGCGGCGATTTTTGCGCGCGATGTGCTGCGCTTGCCGATCCAGCTGGTCTTCACCTCGGCGGCACAACACCTGCATGGGGCTTTTCCGCGTTGGCTGATTTCCAAAATGGACGCGGTGATTTCCACCACGCCCCTGGCCGCCTCTTTTGTGCCCAACACCACGGCGGTGGTGCCCCACGGCATCGACCTGGCGCGGTTTTCGCCGCCGCCCGACAAGCGCACGGCCTGGAAGGCGTCCGGCCTGCCGGGCGACTACGGCATCGGTGTTTTTGGCCGTGTGCGGCCCGACAAAGGCAGCGATGTGTTTGTCGACGCCATGATCGAGGCCTTGCCCCAGCTGCCTGGGGCCACCGCCGTGATCGCCGGCCTGGCCCAGCCCAAGCACCAGGCTTACCAGGACGCGCTGAAGGCCAAGATCGCTGCGGCCGGTCTGTCCGAGCGCATCGTCTTTTTGGGCGAAGTGCCTGCGGGGCAGGTGCACCTGTGGTACCAGCGCTGTCTGCTGTGTGTGGCCTGTCCGCGTTACGAGCCCTTTGGCCTGACCCCTTTCGAGGCCGCGGCCACCGAGTGCGCCCTGGTTTGTTCGCGCACAGGCGCTTTTGACCAACTCAGCATCCCGGGCGTGACGGGCGAGATGGTCGACACCGGCGATGCCCCGGGTCTGGCCCAAGCGGTGTTGAAGGTCCTGGCCGACCGCGAGGCGGCCCTGCGCATGGGCCAAGCCGCACGCCAGCGCGTGCTGGCGCATTTTTCTCTGGCGAAAGAGGCCGAGGGCATTGGCCGGGTGTACGCGCAAATGTGGGCCGGGTCCTGAGCGGCGCTGTGATGGCTTGGCGACACGGCATCGAGCGCGGCACCTTGTGGCTGTATGGCCTGTTCATGCGCGCTGTGCAACCCTTGCTGCTGCGCAAACTGCGCCGCCGTGGCCAGCAAGAGCCCGGCTACCTGCAACACATTCCCCAGCGCTTCGGTGTGTATGACCGTCCGGCCTTGGAGCCCGGGGCGGTGTGGCTGCATGCGGTGTCTTTGGGCGAGACCCGGGCCGCTGCGCTCTTGATCGAGGCCCTGCGCGCCCAATGGCCCGGGGTGCGCTTGGTGCTGACACACAGCACCGCTACCGGCTGGGCGCAGGGGCAAAGCCTGCTGCGGCCGGGCGATGTGCAAACCTGGTGCCCGTGGGACACACCGGATGCCACGCGGCGCTTTTTGCAGCAGCACCAACCTTGCTGCGGCGTGCTGATGGAGACCGAGGTCTGGCCCGCCATGGTGCAGGCCTGCCAGCAGGCCGGTGTGCCCTTGTTCCTGGCCAATGCCCGGCTCAACGAGGCCTCCTGGCGTTCGGCGCAACGCTGGTCCATCTTGTCTGGCCCCGCCTACCGGGGCTTGCGCGCGGTGTGGGCCCAATCCGATGCCGATGCGCAACGCCTGCGGTCTCTGGGGGCGCCGGTCCAGGCCGTGCTGGGCAACCTCAAGTTCGATGTGCAAGCCAGGCCCGAAGCGCAGGCGCAGGCGCATGCCTGGCGCGCGCACTGGCACAGCGGCGCGCACCGGCGCCCGGTGGTCATGCTGGCCAGCACCCGGGAAGGCGAAGAAGCGCTGTGGCTGGAGGCCCTGGCGGCCCAGCCCGAGCGCCGGCAGGCCCTGCGCGATGCCGGCGTGCTGTGGTTGCTGGTGCCGCGCCACCCGCAGCGGTTTGACGAGGTCCACCAAGCCGTGCAAGCCAGCGGCATGGCGGTGTTCCGGCGCAGTGCCTTGCCGCCGGAGGCGGCGCACTGGCCCGAAGCGGCTGGCCGCGCCGAGGTTTTTCTGGGCGACAGCGTGGGCGAGATGCCGGTGTACTTTCAGGCGGCCGACATGGCTTTGCTTGGGGGCAGTTTCAAACCCTTGGGGGGGCAAAACCTGATCGAGGCGGCGGCTTTCGGTTGCCCCGTGGTCATGGGCCCGCACACCTTCAATTTTGCCCAGGCCGCCGAGAGCGCCGAGGCTTCAGGCGCGGCGCGCCGGGTGGC
>JAIXXW010000159.1 GCA_027490555.1 Comamonadaceae bacterium
CGGGCCACGCCCATCGGCCACATCCAGGAACACAATATTGGTTTGCGCCGAACGCACGCTCAGACCCGGCACGCCTTGCAACCCCTGGGCCAGCCGCTGGGCCAGCGCATGGTCATCGGCCAGCCGGTCCACATGGTGCTCCAGGGCGTGCATGGCCGCTGCGGCCAGAATGCCGGTCTGACGCATGCCGCCGCCCACCACCTTGCGCCAGCGCAGGGCCTTGGCGATCAGCGCATGGGAGCCGCACAAGGCCGAGCCCACGGGCGCACCCAGGCCCTTGCTGAAGCACACGGACACACTGTCAAAGTGGTCCACGATGCGGCGCAGGCTGGCCATGACCGGCCCGCCTTCGGCCTGGGCCACCGCCGCGTTGAACAGCCGAGCGCCATCCAGGTGCACGGCCAGGCCGTGCTGCCGGGCCACAGCCGTGGCCTGGGCCAGGTAGTCCTGCGACAGGGGATGGCCGTTCCAGGTGTTTTCCAGCGCCAGCAAGCGCGTACGCGCAAAGTGGCAATCGTTGGGTTTGATGGCTGCGGCGATGTCGGCCAGCGCCATTTCACCTTGGGTGTTTTGTGTCAGCGGCTGCGGCTGGATGCTGCCCAGCACCGCTGCGCCTCCGCCTTCGTAGCGGTAGGTGTGCGCGTTTTGGCCGACGATGTACTCGTCGCCCCGCTCACAGTGCGCCATCAGGGCGCACAGATTGCTCTGGGTGCCCGAGGGCATGAACAGCGCCGCTTCTTTGCCGGTGATCTGCGCGATGCGCTCTTGCAAGGCGTTGACCGTGGGATCGTCGCCAAACACGTCGTCGCCCAGGGGGGCCGCCAGCATCGCCGCGCGCATCGCTGCGGTGGGCTGGGTCACGGTGTCGCTGCGCAGATCGATCATGGTCGCACCAAAAAGTTTTTCAGCATGGCGTGGCCATGCTCGGTCAGGATGGATTCGGGGTGGAACTGCACGCCTTCGATGTCCAAGGCGGTGTGGCGCACCCCCATGATTTCGCCATCTTCGGTCCAGGCCGTGACTTTCAGTTCCGGCGGACAGGTGGCCCGCTCGATCGCCAGGGAGTGGTAGCGGTTGACGACGAATTGCGCGGGCAAGCCCGCGAACACGCCCTCTTGCGTGGTGGTGATGACGCTGGTCTTGCCGTGCATCAAGGCCTGGGCCCGAACGATCTGGCCGCCAAAGGCCGCGCCAATGCTCTGGTGGCCCAGACACACGCCCAAAATCGGCAACCGGCCAGCGAAATGCCGAATGGCCGCCACCGAAATGCCGGCCTCAGCCGGCGAGCACGGGCCGGGCGAAATCACCAGGCGGTCCGGCTGTCGGGCGGCGATGCCCTCCAGGGTGATTTCATCGTTGCGAAAGACCTCCACCGCTGCGCCCAGCTCGCCAAAGTACTGGACGATGTTGTAGGTGAAGGAGTCGTAGTTGTCGACCATGAGGACTTTGATGGGTTTCATGGCGCTCACTCCAAGCCCTCTTCGACCAGTTCGCTGGCCCGCAACAAGGCCCGCGCCTTGTGTTCGGTTTCGCGCCACTCCATCTCGGGCACCGAGTCGGCCACCACCCCGGCAGCGGCCTGCACGTAGAGGGTCTGGTCCTTGATGACGGCGGTGCGTATCGCGATGGCCACGTCCATGTCACCCGCATAGCTGATGTAGCCACAAGCGCCGCCATAAATGCCGCGTTTGACCGGCTCGAACTGGTCGATCAGTTCCATGGCGTGCACCTTGGGCGCCCCGGTCAGGGTGCCCGCCGGGAAGGTGGCTTTGAGCACATCCATGTTGCTCATGCCCGGGTTGAGCAGGCCTTCGACATTGCTCACGATGTGCATCACATGGCTGTAGCGCTCGACCACAAAGGCCTCGGTCACCTTGACGGAACCGGTCTGGGCAATGCGGCCGATGTCGTTGCGGGCCAGGTCGATCAGCATGACGTGCTCGGCCCGCTCCTTGGGGTCGTTGATCAGCTCTTGCTCGGCGGCCTTGTCTTTTTCGGGTGTCGCACCGCGCGGACGTGTGCCGGCCAGCGGCCGGATGATGACCTTGGCCCCCTCGTCGGTTTGCTCTTGGCGCACCAGAATTTCAGGGCTGGCACCGACGACATGGAAGTCGCCGAAGTTGTAGAAATACATGTAGGGGCTGGGGTTGAGCGAGCGCAGCGCCCGGTACAGGGACAGCGGGCTTTCGGTGTAGCGCTTTTTGATGCGCTGGCCCACCTGCACCTGCATGAAGTCACCGCCCGCGATCAGTTCCTTGGCCTTTTCCACCGCCGCGATGTAATCGGCCTTGGCAAAGTCGCGCTCTGCGGGGTAGGACTGGGTGGGTTTCACGATGGGGGCGCTGACCGAGTATTTGAGCTGCTCCTTCAGGTCACGCAGGCGCTTTTTTGCGCCCACATAGGCTTCCGGGGTGGCGGGGTCGGCATAAACAATCAGGTAGAGCTTGCCCGACAAGTTGTCGATCACGGCCAACTCCTCGCACTGCACCAGCAGGATGTCGGGTGTGCCCAGGGTGTCGGGGGGGCAGGAGTTTTCGAGCTTTTTCTCGATGTAGCGCACCGCGTCATAACCGAAATAGCCCGCCAGGCCACCACAAAAGCGTGGCAAGCCCGGGCGCAAGGCCACCTTGAAGCGCTGCTGGTATTGCCCGATGAAGTCCAGGGGGTTGCCTGCAGCGGTCTCGATCACCACGCCGTCGCGCACCACCTCGGTCTTGGCATCGGCACCAAAGCCTTGCGAGCGCACCTGGGTGCGTGCAGGCAAGCCGATGAAGCTGTAACGGCCAAAACGCTCACCGCCCACCACCGATTCCAGCAAAAAACTGTACCGGCCGTTGTCCTGGGTGTGGGCCAGCTTCAGGTACAGCGACAGGGGTGTTTCCAGGTCTGCAAAGGCCTCCAGCATCAGGGGTATGCGGTTGTAGCCTTGGCTGGCCAGGCTTTTGAATTCAAGTTCGGTGATCACGGGCAAAAGCTTCCAAAGCGATCGGCAACCTCGGGCGAGGTGCTTTTCATTCATCCAGATGCCCGGTCGGCTGGGGTCAGAACCGGGCGCGAGTGGCGGGCAGGCCGCACAGTCGGTGGGTCAGGCGGGTCGACGCCAGGGCCAGGCTCCCCGGCCTTCCGCAGGGGAATGGCTCGGCAGGCAAGCTGCGCTGGGGTGGCTGGGGATGATGAACATGGTGGCCCAAGTGTAACAAAGCCTGGTCGCGGGCTCAGGCAGACCCAAACGCGCGCAGGGCTGCCCTGCAGCCACAGTCACCGCACCGGACCCCGCAAGCGATCGGGCAAAAGCGCCAAGGTGTCGAGCCAGGCGGCTGCCGGCGTGTCCTGGACTGGCTGGCCATGGTTGTAGCCATAGGTCACCAGCACCACAGGGCAACCGGCCGCATGGGCCGCTTGCGCATCGTTGCTGGAATCGCCCACCATCAAGCTGCGTGCGGCGGTGGTGCCCAGGGCCTCGCAGGTTTTGAGCAAGGGCAAGGGGTCGGGCTTTTTGCGCTCGAAACTGTCCCCACCAAA
>JAIXXW010000068.1 GCA_027490555.1 Comamonadaceae bacterium
CCGGTGTTTGACCTGGCCGCCATCGAGGCCCAAAAGCGCCTGCCCCTGATCCAAGGCCAGCAGCACACCTGGTATGCCGGGGCCTGGACCGGTTATGGCTTTCACGAGGACGGCCTCAAGTCGGGTCTGCAGGTGGGCCATGCCCTGCGCGAGCGGATGCAAGAGCCAGGCAGCGCTGTTCAGGACAAGCTGGCCGCATGATGCCAGCGACCGCACTCATCGGCTGGGGCCAGGTGCGGCACACGCGCCACCGCCCAGCCCACCATGCCTTTGTCTACCCCACGGCTTTTTTGATGTTGCCGATGCGCAGCCTGCACGCGAACGCCTGCCAGACCGCGCTGGCCATCAACCGCCGCGCCTGGTTCGCCTTCCACGACACCGACCATGGCGATGGCCGCCCGGCCGAACAAGGCGGCGCCCTGGCCTGGCTGGATGAGTTGCTTAAGCGGGAAGGCATCACCGATGCCAGCGGTGAGGTCTGGCTGCAGGCCTTCCCCCGCGTGCTGGGCCATGCCTTCAAGCCGGTGAGCTTTTGGTATGCGCACCGCAGCGATGGCCGCCTGGCGGCCATCGTGGCCGAGGTGAACAACACCTTTGGCGAGCGCCATTGCTACTTGCTGCCCGCACCACAGTTTGGCCGCACCCTGCAGGCCGACAAGGTGTTCCATGTCTCGCCTTTTTGCGCTGTCCAGGGCGAGTACCGGTTCCGCTTCATGCGCACCCTGCACCAGGGCCAGGACCGCATCGTCGCGCGGGTCGACCATGGCGATGCCCACGGCCCCCTGATCGACACCAGCTGGAGCGGCTGTCTGGAGCCGGCCAGCGCCGCAGCGCTGCGCCGCGTGGCCTGGCGATTCCCGCTGCTGAGCCTGGGTGTGGTGGCCCGCATCCACTGGCATGCCCTCTTGCTGTGGCTGAAAAAAGTGCCGTTTTGGCGCAAGCCCGAACCGCCGCGCGATTTTGTGACCCGATGACCTTGGACCCTAACGGATACCCACGACCATGAAGACTGCTGACCACGCCACTGCCCTGGGAGCCTCCAGCCACGCAGCCCGGATTCCGAACGCCAGCTTGCCCAAAGCTGCCACGCGCCTGCTGGGTTTGCTCACCCGTCTGAAAATCGGCACGCTGACCTTGCACGCGCCCGATGGCAACTACCAGGTGTTTGGCACCCATGCCGCACCCTTTGCGGCGCTGCACATCCACCGCTGGTCGGTGTGCGCCGAAGTCCTCAAATCGGGCGACATCGGTTTTGCCGAGGGCTATATGGCCGGTGACTGGGACACGCCCGACCTGGCCGCCTTGCTGCGCCTGTTGATCGCCAACCGCACCCAGATCGAAGGTGCGATTTACGGCCACTGGCTGGGGCGCCTGGTCTACCGCATCAAGCACCTTCTGAACCGCAACAACCGCAGCAACAGCCGCAAGAACATCCACGCCCATTACGACCTGGGCAATGCCTTTTACGAGCTCTGGCTGGACGGCACGATGAACTACTCTTCGGCCTGGTTCGACGGCGACAAGACCCAGCCCATGGCCGAGGCGCAAAAAGCCAAAGTGCGCCGCGCGCTGCGCATGGTGCATGCCCAGCCGGGTGACCGGGTGCTCGAGATCGGCTGCGGCTGGGGTGCCCTGGCCGAGTCGGCCACCACCGAGTTTGGCGCGCACATCACCGGCGTGACCCTGTCGACCGAGCAGCTGGCCTTTGCCCAGGCCCGCATGCAGCAGCACGGCGTGCAAGAACGCGCGGATTTGCGCTTGCAGGACTACCGCGACATCAGCGATGGCCCCTACGATGCGATCTGCTCGATTGAAATGATCGAGGCCGTGGGCCAGGAATACTGGCCGACCTACTTCCAGACCGTCAGCCGCCTGCTCAAACCCGGTGGCCGCGCCTGCATCCAGAGCATCACCATCGACGATGCGCTGTTTGAGCGTTATCTGCACTCGACCGACTTCATCCAGCAGTACATCTTCCCAGGCGGCTGCCTGCCCAGCCCGGGCGAATTCCGCAAACAGGCGCAAGCTGCAGGCTTGCAGGTGGTGGACGAGTTGAACTTCGGCCCGGACTACGCCGAGACCTTGCGCCGCTGGCGCGAGGCCTTTGTGGACCAACTGGACACGGTCCGCTCACTCCAGTTTGATGACCGCTTCATCCGGCTGTGGACCTTTTACCTGGCCTACTGCGAAGCCGCCTTCGATGAAGCCAACATCGATGTGGTCCAGTTCACGCTGGTCAAACCCGGCTGATGCGCATGCACACCCTGCCCCAGTCCGATGCCGAACACCGCCTGCAGCGCCGCTCGTGGCGCGCGCTCGGCTGCGCCCTTGCCCTCGGCGCTGTGCTGGGGGCCAGTCAGGCGCACAGCAGCAGCGTGGCCAGCCCCAACGCCGCCTTCAACCGCCCCGAAGTGGTCGGCCTGGGCGGCGTGGTGCCCACCGCACCGGTGCGCTTGCGGGTCTGGGGTTTCGATGTGTACGACGCCCGCTTGTGGACACCGCAGGGTTTTCGGCACGCGCAGTACGCCCAATACCCCTTCGCACTGGAGCTGCAGTATTTGCGCCGTCTGGAAGGCTCGGCGATTGCCAGCCGCTCGATCGAAGAGATGCGGCGCGTGGGCAGCTTCAGCGATGCGCAGGCGCAAAGCTGGCTGGCCGCCATGCGTGAGCTGTTCCCCAATGTGGGCAAGGGCGAGCGCATCACCGGCGTCAACCTGCCGGGCGAAGGTGCCGAGTTCTGGGTGAACGGTCAGCGTGTGGGCCTGGTCAAAGACCCGGCTTTTGCGCGTTTGTTTTTCGGCATCTGGCTGGACGAACGCACCTCCGAGCCGAAGATGCGTGCACAGCTGGTCCAGGGCCTGCAGCCATGAACACCCCGGCCGCAACGCTGACGCCCCGCATGCCACGCCAGGCCTTGGCCGGCTATGGCCTGCTGGGCCTGCCCCTGGCGTTTGTGGCCTTGCCGGTGTATGTGCACCTGCCCAATGTGTACGCCCAGCAGTACGGCGTGCCCCTGGCCGCGTTGGGCGCGGTGCTCTTGCTCAGCCGCAGCATCGATGCGGTGGTCGACCCCTGGTTGGGCCGCTGGGGCGACCGGCTGTACCGCCACTCCTGGCGGGCGGTGTGGGTGGCGGCGCTGCTGCTGGCCCTGGCCGTCGCGCTGGGTTTTGCGGCCTTGTTTTTCCCGCCGGCTGCGGCCTTGTCCTCTGCAGGTTTGCTGCTGTGGGTGGGCTGCGCGCTCACGCTCAGCCACCTGGCCTACAGTGGCCTGGGCATCTTGCACCAGGCCTGGGCGGCGCGCCAGGGCGGCGGCGGCCTGGCCCAAAGCCGCTGGGTCGCCTGGCGCGAAGGGTTTGCGCTGGTCGGTGTGCTGCTGGCCTCGGCCCTGCCGACCCTGTGGGGCTGGCCGGCGACCACCGCCTTGCTGGCCGTGCTGCTGGCGCTGGGCCTGCTGACTTGGCAGCGCACAGAACAGCGCAGTGCAGCCGCCCATGCCCTGGTGGTGCCCAGCCATGTGGGCAGCAGCTTGTGGCAGCCCTGGCGGCATGCGGGCTTTCGCCGTCTCTTGCTGGTGTTCATGGTCAACGGGCTGGCCAGTGCCGTGCCCGCCACGCTGGTGCTTTTTTTCATCCAGGACCTGTTGCAAGCGCCCAAGGCCATGGAGCCGCTGTTCCTGGGTTTGTATTTCGCGGCCGGGGCCTTGTCGTTTCCGCTGTGGCTGAAGGTCATCGACCGCCTCGGCTTGCTGCGCACATGGGCCGCCGGCATGGCCTTGTCGGTGCTGGCCTTCATGAGCGTGGTCACGCTGCAGGCGGGCGACACCACCGGCTTTTTGATCGTCTGCGCCTTGTCGGGCATGGCGCTGGGGGCCGACCTGACGGTGCCTGGCGCCCTGCTCAACCAGCTGATTGACCGCTGCGGCGAGCGGGGTCGCACAGACGGTGCCTTCATGGGCTGGTGGAATCTGGCCACCAAACTCAATCTGGCCCTGGCCGCAGGCCTGTCGCTGCCTTTGCTGGCCTTGTGGGGCTATGTGCCGGGCCGGCAGGATGCCGACGCGGTGCTGGCGCTGGGCCTGGCTTACGGCCTGCTGCCTTGCCTGCTCAAGTTGCTGGCCGGGCTGGCCTTGTACGCGGGCCTGATGCGTCGGCCAGATTTGGTCTTGATGCCGCCCACAGCGGCCCCACCTTCGGCATGAAGCCGCTTTGACATTCGACAACGGGAGCACGCCATGAACACAGAAAACGACCCCATCCACCGCCGCACCGCTCTGACCCGACTGGCCGCTTGGTCGGTGGCAGGGGCCACGCCGTTTCTGGCCAGTTGTGCCGGACCGCAGGTGCAGCACTATGCCCAGGAAAAGCCGGTGCTGGACCTGCGCACCTATTTCAACGGCACCCTCGATGCCTGGGGTGTTTTCACAGACCGCCAGGGTCAGGTGGTCAAGCGCTTCACCGTGGTCATGGACTGCAGCTGGAATGGAGACGAGGGCGTGCTGGACGAGGCTTTTGTCTACTCGGATGGCACCCAGGAGCGGCGCGTGTGGCGGCTCAAGGCCGGGCCCAACGGCCGCTACACCGGCCGCGCCGACGATGTCGTGGGCGAAGCTTCGGGTCAGGTCAGTGGCAACGCTTTCCGCTGGGCCTACACCCTGGCGCTGCCGGTCGATGGCCGGGTCTGGCACGTTGACTTCGATGACTGGATGTTCCTGATGGACGACCGGGTGATGCTCAACAAGGCCACCATGAGCAAATGGGGCATCAAGCTGGGTGAAGTCACTTTGTCCTTCACGCGGCGCACGCCCCTGGTGGCCAAGCCAGGTTGATGGCCATGCACCCCCCATCCTCCCACACAGGCCCGAACGCCTTGGCTGCGGCAAAGGGGCAGGCTTCAGCGGCCACCGGCCCAGGCATACCCAAGGTCGGGCCGCAGACCAGCAGCACCGCACCGGCAGCGGCCCACAAAGCGCCCCGCAGCTGGCTGCAACTGAACACGCCCATGGCCGACTGGCAAGGCCGCCGGGTCTGGCTGGTCGGGGCTTCCACCGGCATCGGCCTGGCCTGTGCACAGGCGCTGCGCGCGGCCGGTGCGCAGGTGATCGTCTCGGCCCGCAATGCCCAAGGCGTGCAGGACTGGGCTGCACAGGACTCTGGCGTGCAGTGGCGTGCACTGGACGTGGGCGACCACGCTGCGGTGCAGGCCACGGCGCGTGCCTTGCTGGCCGAAGGCCCGCTGGACATGGTGATTTATGCCGCCGGTTACTACAAGGCCCAGCGGGCCACGGCCCTGGACCTCGAAGAACTGCTGCAACACGACAAGGTCAACTACCAGGGGGCTTTGCAAATCATCCATGCGGTGTTGCCGGGCATGCTGGCGCGGCAAAGCGGCCACATCAGCCTGCTCAGCAGCGTGGCCGGTTGGCGGGGTTTGCCCAATGGCCTGGCCTATGGCCCGACCAAGGCGGCGCTCACGCACCTGGCCGAGACCCTCTACATGGACCTGCAAGACCAGGGCATTGGCGTGAGCGTGGTCAACCCGGGCTTTGTGGCCACCCCCTTGACGGCGCAAAACCAGTTCACCATGCCCGCCCTGATCAGCCCCGAGCAAGCCGCCAGCGCCATGCTCGAGGGCTGGGCCCGGGGCCAGTTCGACATCCACTTCCCCAAGCGCTTCACGCTGTGGCTGAAGTTGTTGCGGCTGCTGCCCTACCGCCTGTACTTTCCGCTGGTGCGCAAGTTCACCGGCCTGTGAGCCCGACCTGAAAGCCGCCCATGGACACCCGACAAGCCACGCAGCAACTGGCCGCCTTTTTTGAATCGCTGTCGCCGCACAGCGTGTCGCAGCTGCACACGGTTTACGACGCGCAGGCGCGCTTCAAGGACCCGTTCAACGAGGTGCAGGGCCTGGCCGGGATCGAACAGATTTTTCGCCACATGTACGTGGCGCTGGACCAGCCCCACTTTGTGGTGACCCACCAGGTGGTCGATGGGGCGCAGGCCTTTTTGACCTGGGAATTCCGTTTCCGCTTCAAACGCTTTGACACCCACACCCTGCAAACCGTGCGCGGTGCCAGCCATGTGCAATTCAACGCGCAAGGCCTGGTGACGATGCACCGCGACTATTGGGACGCAGCCGAAGAGCTGTACGAGAAATTACCGGTGGTGGGCGGCCTGATGCGCTGGCTGAAAAAGCGCGCCAACACCTGAGGGCTTCGCACACGCCACCGCAGCATCAGAATTCAAAGCCACCTTGTCTGCGCACCGCTTCGGATGCGCTGCCACTCAACAAATCAGCCAGGATCTGGGCGTGAGCCGGGTTCTGTGCCGCTCTGCAAATGCCCAATGTGTAATCGGTGCTCAGTTCAAACTCGCTGGGCAGCACGTCGATCAGGTCCACACCCTGGGTGTAATTGATTTCGGTCACCTGTGTGCAGCCGATCAATCCAGACTCCTGGCTTTGGGCCATGGCGGCCATGGCACTTGCACCATTCGGGAAGACACGGAAACGGCTTTGCAGACTTTCGCTCAAGCCCAAAGCCTTGAGCACGTTCATGAAATGGATGCCGGCCGTGGCCTTTTCCGGATCAGGAAAGTAAATGCCTTGGGCCGTGCTCATGGCGGCATGCAGCTCGGCACGCGTTTTGACACTGGGGTGGACTGAGCCACTGCGCACAGCCACACCGGTTTTGACCAATCCCAGAGATCTTGCGCTCCCAGGCACCACATGCCCTGAGGCCACGAGTTGCTCGATCAGCGGCTTGGTGAGGATGATGACGTCACAAGGCGCACCGCCCAACAGTTTGTCGCGCATCATGCCCACCGCGCTGAAGGTGCCATCTATGCGGCTGCCGGTGATTTTTTCAAATTCAGCCTGAACGCCCTGGACCACGGCTGCGGCTGCGCCGCCACTCAATACATGCATGTTGTTCTCTCGGGTTAAAAAATGTTTGAAGAATGTGCATGCTGATCGCTTTCAATGGCACGCATCAGGTTCTCAGGTGTGAAGGGCATGCTGCGCACGCGCACGCCGATGGCATCAAAAATGGCGTTGGCAATGGCCGCGCAGGTCGGTCCGGCACTGCACTCACCCGCACCCAGCGAAGCGTGGTTTTCACCGGGCATCAAACTGGACGTGACCTCGGGCATGTCGCTGAATTTCAAAATCGGGTAGTGGGTCCAGGTGTTGGACAGGATGCCTTGCGGGCTCAGTTGTGCGGCCTCACACAGGGCCCAGCTGGCGGCCTGCAAGGCACCCCCCTCGAGCTGGTTGAGGACGCCATCCGCGTCCACCACATGGCCGACATCTGCAGCGATCCAAAGTTTGTGAAGCTTGACTTTTTCAGCCACCACCAGCTCGACCACGACCGCGCAAAAAGCCCCGGTGTTTTTGTAACGCGCATAGGCTAGGCCTCTGCCCCAGCCTTCGGCCCGGTGGGTGGGTTTTGGCTGATGCCAGCTCGCCATCGTGGCCACTTTGTGCAGCACCCCGGCCTGACGCGCGTGCTCAACACCTCTCAAGTGCGCCAGCCGAAACGCCAATGGGTCCTGCGACAGTGCATGCGCCAATTCGTCCATGACCGACTCGGCAGCCAACACATTGACCGGCGCGCCCAAGGCCCGCATGGCCGAGACACGAAACGGCATGTTCAGCACCCGATGGTTGATCACCTGGACCGATGCCATGTCATACGGTGGTTGGGCGTTGCGCTCAGACCCACCCCCCACGGCCATCGGGGCATTGACAGCCATGGTGACCGGGGCAGGGTGAGTGGTTTGCCAAGCACCCAACAGCGCTGGTGTGTGACCCCGACCAGGCCGTGTGCCGTGGCCTTGGCCCCAGACCGTTTGTGTCCATTGGACCAATTGCCCGTCTTCGCCCACCGCAGCGTCGATGTGCACCGCCATGGCCGGGGCCAAGGGGGCATGGCCCAATTCGGCTTGGCGCGTCCATTGCACCCGAACAGGACGGTTGGGCACTTGTTGCGCCAACCAGGCGGCATCCCAGGCGACATCATCCGCCCCGTTGTGCCCGTAGCAACCTGCACCCTCCACATGCGAGACCTGCACCCGCTGAACGGGCACATCGAAGGCCAAGGCCAAATCGCGCCGAAGGTTGTAAATGCCCTGGCTGTGGGTCCAAACTTCCAGATGTTGGCCCGACGGCTGCTCGGACCAGTGCGCCAAAGCGCAACACAGGCCCACAGAGGCATGCTGCACAAACGGCCTGTGAAACTCTGCGGTCACGCGATGGCGAATGACGCTTTGTTGAGAGACTGAACGGTCGACCACCACCGTGGTGTCCAAGGCTTGTTTTTTGAGCCACGTCGGCAAATCCAAAGGATCAGGCACTTGCGCTTCGCAGCGCCAAAACTGTCCTTGCGCCGCGCCATCTTCGATCTTGCGGGCGATCTGGTTCAACACCAGCTCGGTCTCGGTCAGCACGCCCAACAACAAGCCATCCTGCACCACTTGCAGCACGCCGGCGGTGCACTTCAATGCGGCGACCAGCGCTTGCATCTCGTGCCCGATCAGTTCGGCGCTGAGGGTGGCGGGGCGAAACACCATGCCATGGCACATGGGGTGCGAGACACCCGGCATGACACGGTCCTGGATGTATTCAAATTCGCCAAACACCTTGGCCGCCACGTCGGGGCGTAAAGGTGCTGGCTGTGCGCTCACCCCGTCGTGAACGGCATGTGCCGCCTGAACATGTTCAGGCTCGATGGCGCTGTCCCACATCACTGGGGTGGACAAACTTGCATACGAGGCATGGCACCTTTCGCCGACGGTGCCGTTGGCCGCATGGTCAGCCGTCATGAACTGGCCATCGTCGCAACGAATGTCCTGGACCGCCACACCCAGGCGCTGCGCCATGGCTTGGCGACAAGCTTCGCGCCAATGCGCGGCCGCACAACGCAAGGCTGTGCCCGAATGCTGCACGGACAGGCTGCCCGAGGTCACGGCTTCATCTGGGCTGAACAGCGTGCTGGCGGGCACCATGTCAATTTGTGCGGGCGGCAGCCGCAGTTCTTCGGCCACGATCAGCCGCAGGGCGTGCGAGATGCCCTGGCCCAAATCAACCTTGCCGGAAAAAGCCTGCACCCGACCATCGGGTCCCAAGGCCAGCCATTGGCGCAACAGCGGCTGGGCTTTGAGCGAATCGGGCGTCATGGTGCGGCCAACCTTGCGGCGGCTTTTTCTATCGCCCGCACCACCCGGTTGTGCACCCCACAGCGGCACAAGTGCCCATCGATGGCCTGCACAATGTCTTGGCGGCTGGGGTGGGGCTGGCGTTGCAGCAAGGCGGCTGCCGACATCAGGATGCCGCTGGTGCAAAAACCGCATTGCATGGCTTGCTCTTCAATGAATGCGGTTTGCAAGGCATGCGGTGCAGACCGGTTGCCCAAGCCTTCCAGCGTGGTCACGGCTTTGCCTTCGATGGCCCACAAGGGCGTTTCACAGGCCGCCACAGCATGGCCATCGAGCATGACG
>JAIXXW010000058.1 GCA_027490555.1 Comamonadaceae bacterium
GCCGTGACTGCAGCCGGCGGCGCCATCGTGGGCCATGAATTCACCACCGACAAGGCCTCTGACTTCAATGCCATCTTGACCACCCTCAAGGCCAAGAAGCCCGACATCGTGTTCTTTGGCGGCATGGATGCGGTGGCAGGCCCCATGCTGCGTCAGATGAAGTCCCTGGGCATCCAGGCCAAATTCATGGGTGGTGACGGCATTTGCACCTCCGAGCTGGCCAAGTTGGCCGGTGATGCCCTGCGCGACGAAGCCGTGGTGTGCGCCGAAGCCGGTGGCGTTGAAGGGGAACAAAAAGTGGGCATGGACAAATTCCGCGCCGACTTCAAGGCCAAGTTCAACGCCGATGTGCAGGTCTATGCCCCCTACGTTTATGACGCTGTGAAGGTGATGGCCACGGCCATGGTCAACGCAGGCTCTGCCGATCCCGCCAAGTACCTGCCCGCGCTCAAGAGCATCACCTACAAGGGTGTGACGGGCGACATCGCCTTTGACGAAAAGGGCGACATCAAGAACGGCGCCTTGACCCTGTACACCTACAAAGGTGGCGAACGCTCGGCCATCGCTGTGGTCCGCTGATGGCGTGTCCGCCCCCCACAGCTGTGGGGGGCTTGGCTGAGCGCCTTCGCGCCTGGCCATCGCCAGACGAAAAAAAACCTGTTGGGTGACAACAGGTTTTTTTGTTTTGGCGGAGCAGGCGGGATTCGAACCCGCGGTGGGCTATTAACCCACACACGCTTTCCAGGCGTGCGACTTAAACCACTCATCCACCGCTCCGAATGGGTAGATTGTAACAGTGGAATGGGGCAATTCCTGGTGGCCCTGGGCAATGGAGGGTGCGGCGATCCCGCGCGCATCAGGCCAGTTTTTGGTCATTTTGTGATTTGGCGCGCTTTGCAGCGGCTTTTTGTCCTTAAACTTCGCCTCTGTTTGAAATTTTTGTCCCTCCCATTGGCGCCATGCCCGACCAGCCCATGAAATTTCGCTTCCCCATCGTCATCATTGACGAAGATTTCCGCTCCGAAAACACATCGGGCCTGGGTATCCGCGCTTTGGCCGACGCCATCATCGCCGAGGGCTTTGAAATCCTGGGCGTCACCAGTTACGGCGACCTGTCGCAGTTCGCCCAGCAGCAAAGCCGTGCCAGTGCCTTCATCCTGTCGATCGACGACGAGGAGTTTTCGCCTGGGCCCGACCTGGACCCGGCGGTCATCAACCTGCGGTCCTTCATCGACGAGGTGCGCCGCAAAAACTCCGATGTGCCGATTTACATCTATGGCGAGACCAAGACCTCGCGCCATTTGCCCAACGACATCCTGCGCGAGTTGCATGGCTTCATCCACATGTTCGAGGACACGCCCGAATTTGTGGCGCGCCACATCATCCGCGAGGCCAAGAGTTACCTCGAGGGTGTGCAACCGCCATTCTTCAAGGCCCTGCTGGACTACGCCGAAGACGGCTCCTACTCCTGGCATTGCCCTGGTCACTCGGGTGGCGTGGCGTTTTTGAAGAGCCCTGTGGGCCAGATGTACCACCAGTTTTATGGTGAGAACATGCTGCGTGCTGACGTCTGCAACGCGGTCGAAGAGCTCGGGCAATTGCTGGACCACAACGGTGCCATCGGCGAGAGCGAGCGCAATGCGGCGCGCATCTTCAATGCCGACCATTGCTTTTTTGTGACCAACGGCACCAGCACCTCCAACAAGATGGTCTGGCACCACACCGTGGCACCGGGCGATGTGGTGGTGGTGGACCGCAACTGCCACAAGTCGGTCCTGCACTCGATCATCATGACGGGGGCGATCCCTGTCTTCATGAAGCCCACGCGCAACCATTTCGGCATCATCGGGCCGATTCCCAAAAGCGAATTCGAGCCCGCAGCGATCATGGCCAAGATCAAGGCCAACCCCTTGCTCAAGGGGGTCGATCCGAAAAAGGTCAAACCGCGTGTGATGACGCTCACCCAGTCCACTTACGACGGTGTGCTCTACAACACCGAGACCATCAAGACCCTGCTCGACGGTTATGTCGAGAACCTGCACTTTGACGAGGCCTGGCTGCCGCATGCGGCATTCCATCCTTTCTACGGGCCTTACCATGCCATGGGCAAAAAACGTGCGCGCCCCCAGGAGTCGATGGTCTATGCCACCCAGTCCATCCACAAACTGCTGGCGGGCATCAGCCAGGCCAGCCATGTGCTGGTGCAGGATGCGCAGAATGTGAAGCTCGACAGGCACTTGTTCAACGAGGCCTACCTGATGCACACCTCCACCTCGCCGCAGTACAGCATCATTGCCAGCTGCGATGTGGCCGCCGCCATGATGGAGCCGCCCGGCGGCACGGCCCTGGTGGAGGAAAGCATTGCCGAAGCCCTGGATTTCCGCCGTGCCATGCGCAAGGTCGATGCCGAGTACGGCAAGGATTGGTGGTTCAAGGTCTGGGGGCCGGAAAAGCTGGCCGAAGAGGGCATTGGCCGCGCCGACGAATGGATCTTGCGCAACGACCCGCGCAAAAAGGCCAGCAAATGGCACGGCTTCGGCCAGCAGCTGGCCGATGGCTTCAACATGCTGGACCCGATCAAGTCCACCATCGTCACGCCCGGCCTGGACCTGGATGGCAAGTTCGACAAGACCGGGATTCCGGCCTCCATCGTCAGCAAATTCCTCACCGAGCACGGTGTGGTGGTGGAGAAGACGGGCCTCTACAGCTTTTTCATCATGTTCACCATCGGCATCACCAAGGGCCGCTGGAACACCTTGCTCACCGCCTTGCAGCAGTTCAAGGACGAGTACGCGAAGAACCAGCCGATGTGGAAAATCATGCCGGAGTTTTGCCAAAAGCACCCGCGCTACGAGCGCATGGGCTTGCGCGATCTGTGCCAGCATGTGCACGAGATGTATGCCCGCTACGACATCGCCCGCCTGACCACCGACATGTACTTGTCCGATCTGGCCCCGGCCATGCGCCCCTCCGATGCCTATGCCCACATCGCCCAACGCAAAACCGAGCGGGTGGAAATCGACCACCTGGAAGGCCGCATCACGGTGGGTCTGGTGACCCCTTACCCACCGGGCATTCCGCTGCTGGTGCCTGGCGAAGTGTTCAACAAGAAAATCGTTGACTACCTGAAGTTCGCCCGGGAATTCAATGAAAAATGCCCCGGGTTCGAAACCGACATCCACGGTTTGGTGGAAATCGTGGGCGAAGACGGCAAGAAGCGCTATTTTGCCGATTGCGTCATGGCCTGATGTCCATCTGGACTGCAGGTCAAAGCCCGAGCCCCTACACTAGCGGGTCCTCTCTTGGCCCTGCCCATGAACGCTTTTGTTGATGTCTCTTTTTTCCCGCGCGACGCCAAACCGCTGAACAGTTACCGCAAGTTCTGGGCGCAGCGCTTTGGCACGGCCCCGTTTTTGCCCATGAGCCGGGAAGAAATGACCCAGCTGGGCTGGGACAGCTGCGACATCATCATCGTCACCGGCGACGCCTATGTGGACCACCCCAGTTTTGGCATGGCGGTGATCGGCCGCATGCTGGAAAACCAGGGCTTCCGGGTCGGCATCATTGCCCAGCCCGACTGGACCAGCGCCGAAGCCTTCAAGGCCCTGGGCCCACCGAATCTGTTTTGGGGTGTGACCAGCGGCAACATGGATTCCATGATCAACCGCTACACGGCGGACCGCAAAATCCGCAGCGACGATGCCTACACCCCGGGCGACGTGGGCGGCAAGCGGCCCGACCGGGCCGCCATCGTCTACAGCCAGCGCTGCCGTGAGGCCTATCCCGAGGTGCCCATCGTTCTCGGCGGCATCGAAGGCAGCTTGCGGCGCATCGCCCATTACGACTATTGGTCTGACAAGGTCCGCCGCTCGGTGGTGGTGGACAGCAAGTGCGATGTGCTGCTGTACGGCAATGCCGAGCGGGCGATCGTCGAGATCGCCCACCGCCTGGCCGCCCGCGAGCCGGTGCAGCAAATTACCGATGTGCGCGGCACCGCCTTTGTGCGCCGTGAAACGCCAGAGGGCTGGTTCGAGATCGACTCCACCAGCGTGGACACACCGGGTCATGTCGAAGCGCACATCAACCCCTACCTGATGATTTCGGACCAGGCGCGCGAGCAAGGCGCCACCTGCGCGCGTGAGGAAGAGGCCCAGCAAGTGGCCCAGGCGCACAATGCCGAGCACCTCGAGCGCGATGTGTCTGTCGCAGTGGCCCAGGCCCGCAGCGCCCAAGCGGCCATCCAGCCGATCAAGTTTGTGCCCAACCCGGCCCTACCTTCGGGGCTGCGCGGCAAAGGCAGCCACAAAGTCCCGCCGCGCGACAAGAGCGTGATCCGTTTGCCCAGCTACGAACAGGTCAAGTCCGACCCCGTGCTCTATGCCCACGCCAACCGCGTGCTGCACCTGGAGACCAACCCCGGCAACGCCCGCTGCCTGGTGCAGGCGCACGGGGAGGGGGCCACCGCCCGCGACGTGTGGATCACGCCGCCACCCATACCGCTGACCACAGCCGAAATGGATTTGGTGTTTGACCTGCCTTATGCGCGCAGCCCGCACCCGCGTTATGCCGACGAAAACGGCAGCCACGACCATGCGACCAAAATCCCCGCTTGGGAGATGATCCGCTTCAGCGTCAACATCATGCGCGGCTGCTTTGGCGGCTGCACCTTTTGCTCCATCACCGAGCACGAAGGCCGCATCATCCAAAGCCGCTCCGAGGACTCCATCATCCGCGAGGTGGAAGACATCCGCGACAAGGTCAAGGGCTTCACCGGCGTCATCTCCGACCTGGGTGGCCCCACGGCCAATATGTACCGCCTGGGTTGCAAGAGCCCCGAGATCGAATCGGCCTGCCGCAAACCCAGCTGCGTGTTTCCCGGCATCTGCCAGAACCTGACCACCGACCATGGCCCGCTGATCCAAATGTACCGCCGGGCGCGCAACTTGAAGGGCATCAAGAAGATCCTGATCGGCTCCGGTCTGCGTTACGACCTGGCTGTGCAGTCGCCCGAGTACGTCAAGGAGCTGGTGCAACACCATGTGGGCGGCTACCTCAAGATCGCGCCCGAACACACCGAAGGCGGCCCGCTGTCGAAGATGATGAAGCCCGGCATCGGCAGCTACGACCGCTTCAAGTCGATGTTCGACAAGTACAGCGCAGAGGCGGGCAAAAAGCAGTTCCTCATCCCGTACTTCATCGCGGCCCACCCGGGCACCAGCGACGAAGACATGATGAACCTGGCGATCTGGCTCAAGAAGAACGGCTTTCGCGCCGACCAGGTGCAGACTTTCTACCCCAGCCCCATGGCCACGGCCACGGCCATGTACCACACCACCCGCAACCCGCTGCGCAAAATCACCCGCGACAGCGAAAAGGTGGACATCGTCAAAGGCGACAAACGCCGCCGCCTGCACAAGGCGTTTTTGCGCTACCACGATGCCAACAACTGGCCGCTGCTGCGCGAGGCGCTCAAGGCCATGGGCCGTGCCGACCTGATCGGCAACGGCAAACACCATTTGATCCCGAGCTGGCAGCCCCTGGCCGAAGAGGGCTACAAAAGCGCCCGGCGCAAAAACAGCACCGGTGTGGGGGCCAAGTCGTCCGTGTCCTTGTCGACCGCGGCCAAGCGAGCGGCCCAGCCGAAAAAAGGTCAGCTGCTCACGCAGCACACGGGCTTGCCGCCGCGTCGCCAAAGCTGAGGGCGCGCCTTCAGCTGCTTGGCCACGGCGCCAGGCCTGCAGGCTGGCGCCAGTGCCTCTTTCAATTCGCGTCCAGGGGCTTGAACACCCCGAACTGGCTGCCACTGTAGGCCAAGGCCGGGGTGTCGTTCCAGCCGTAGTCGCGCACCTTGCCCAGCACGATCAGGTGGTCGCCGGCGTCCACCAGTTGGTGCAAATCGCAATCGAACCAGGCCACGGTGCCGGTCAGGCGCAGGCGGTCGCTGTGGTGCCGCTCGACCGGCACGCCCATGAAGCGCTCGGTCATGTCGCCGCTGGCAAATTGCGCGGCCAGGGCCTGCTGGTCGTGCGCCAGCACATTCACCATGAAGCCGTCTGATTCGGTGAAAGCGATCAGGCTGCCGGCCGCTTTGCGGATGCTCCACAAGACCAGCGCCGGGTTGAGCGAGACCGAGCTGAAGGAGTTGCAGGTCATGCCCACGTCTTGCCACGCATGGTGGGCCGTGATCACGGTGACGCCGGTGCCAAAGCAAGCCAGGGCTTTTTTGTAATCGCCCGAGTTTTCGGGGCGTCCGGGGGGCAGGTCGCGGTCTGAGGCGTAGGGGTCTGTGGCGCTGAGGCGGGAGGTCTTGGGCAAGGGCTGGTTCATGGGCTTCATTCAGGAGGGCTGCAGCGCCTGCAGCAACTCGGTTTCGATCTCGATCTGCGCCCGGTTCTGCTGCAGGGCGGCACCACTGATCAGGAAGTTGTCTTCCACACGTTCGCCCAGCGTGCTGATTTTGGCCAGGTGCAGGCGCAGGCCGTGCTTGGCCAGCACCGTGGCGATGCTGTAGAGCAAACCGATGCGGTCACTGGCCGAGACGCTGAGCAGCCACTTTTGGGCTTTTTCGTCGGGGCTGAGGCTCACGCGGGGCGTGACCGGGAAACTTTTCACCCGCCTGGACACGCGGCCGCGTGAAGGGCTGGGCAGGGCGCCTTGCTGGTCCAGGGCCTGCGTGAGGCCTGACTCCACCATGGTCATCAGCTCGCGGTAGTGCTCGGGCAGCATGTGCGTGACGATCTGGAAAGTGTCCAGCGCCCAGCCGCTGAGGGTGGTGTGCACCCGCGCATCCAGAATGCTGAAGCCCGACTGGTCGAAATGGCCGCAGATCCGGGCAAACAGGTCGGGCTGGTCCGGGGTGAAGACCAGCACCTGCAGGCCTTCGCCCACAGGCGAGGGGCGGGCCCGCACGATGGTCCGGCCTTGGGCCTTGTCGGGCAGGGCCACATGGCGGGACAACTGGCGGGCGTGCCAGGCGATGTCGGAGGCATCGTGGCGCATGAAGTAGCTCACGTCCAGGGTGTCCCACAGCGCCTTGTGGCCTTCGTGGGGCTGTGCCTGGCGGGCCAGCTCGATCAGGGCCTCACGTTTGCGCGTCTGAACTTCGGTGTTGGCGTCCTGGGCATTGCCGCCCAGCACACGCAGGCTGGCCTTGTACAGGTCTTCCAGCAACTTGCCCTTCCAGGCATTCCAGACCTTGGGGCTGGTGCCACGGATATCGGCCACGGTCAACAGATACAGCGCCGTCAGGCGCCGTTCGTCGCCCACGTGCTGCGCAAACCGGGCGATGACTTCGGGGTTGCCCAGATCCTCTTTTTGCGCCACATGGCTCATGGTCAGGTGCTCGCTGACCAGGAATTCGACCAGCTTGGCGTCCTCTTTGTCGACCCCATGCTGTCTGCAGAAGGTGCGCACCTCGGCGCAACCGAGCTTGGAGTGGTCGCCGCCGCGCCCCTTGGCGATGTCGTGGAACAGCGCCGCCGCGTACAAGATCCAGGGCTTGTCCCAGCCACTGGCCAGTTGCGAGCACAAGGGGTATTCGTGGGCGTGCTCGGCCATGAAAAACCGGCGCACATTGCGCAGCACCATCAGGATGTGCTGGTCCACCGTGTAGGCGTGGAACAGGTCGTGCTGCATCTGGCCGACGATGCGCCGAAACACCCACAGGTAGCGCCCCAGCACCGAGGTGTCGTTCATCAGGCGCAGGGCGTGGGTGATACCTTGGGGCTGCTGCAGGATTTTCAGAAACATCTGCCGATTGACCGGGTCGGACCGGAAGCGCCCGTTCATCACCGAGCGCACGTTGTACAGGGCGCGCAGTGTTTTGGCCGACAAACCTTTGAGCCCCGGTGTGGTTTGGTACAGCAGGAACGTTTCCAAAATCGCGTGCGGCTGCTTTTGGTACAGGTCGTCGCTGGCCACTTCGATCAGCCCGGCCTTTTCAAAAAAGCGCTCGTTCAGGGGCCGCAAAGGGTCAATGCGCTCGCCGCGTTCGGTCTTGAGCCGGTCTTCGATGTTGAGCAGAAGGATCTGGTTGAGCTGCGTCACGGCCTTGGCCGCCCAGTAGTACTGGCGCATCAGCTTTTCGCTGGCGCGCAGGGCCAGACGGCCCTCGGGCGTGACGTCGGAGCTGAAGCCGAACGATTCGGCCACACTGGTTTGCAGGTCAAACACCAGGCGGTCCTCGCGCCGCTTGGCCTGCAGGTGCAAGCGGGCGCGGATCAGGCCCAGCAAGGCCTCGTTGCGCTTGATCTGCCGGGCCTCCAAAGGGGTGGCCAGGCCTTTGCGCGCCAATTCATCCCAGCTGTGGCCCAGCCCGGCCGCGCGGGCCACCCACAGGATCACCTGCAGGTCGCGCAAGCCGCCGGGGGATTCCTTGCAATTGGGCTCCAGCGCGTAGGGCGTGTTCTCAAACTTGGTGTGCCGCTGGTGCATCTCCAGGGTCTTGGCCACCAAAAAGGCCTGCGGGTCCATGGCCGCCTGAAACTGCTGCTGGAATTGGCCAAACAAGGGGGCACTGCCGGTGATGAGGCGGGCCTCGAGCAAGGATGTTTTGACCGTGATGTCCTTGTCGGCCTCGGCCAGGCAATCGTGCAGGCTGCGCACGCTGGAGCCGATGTCCAGACCCGCATCCCAGCAATGGCCGATGAAGCTTTCCAGTTTTTCCTGCAAGCCCGGAACCTGTTCGGGCAGCTGCTGGTCGGGCAGCAGCACCAGCACATCCACATCGGAATGGGGAAACAGCTCGGCCCGGCCAAAGCCGCCGACGGCCACCAGGCACAGGTCCGCTGGCAAGCCGGCGTTGTGCCACAGCTGGATCAACAGGCCATCGGCCAGGATGGACAACTGCCGCAGGGTTTGTTTCAGGCCCCGTGCCACCGAGCCACTGCCCGCCAGCGTGGCCAGCACGGTGGCTTTGTCCTGCCGGTAGGTCTCGCGCAGCGAGGCCAGGTCGGCCAGCGGGGCTGGGGCGTCCATGTCAGGCGATGGCTTTGTCGGTCACAAAAGCCGGCACCGCCGGCGAGCCGGCCGAGACGGTGAGCACCTCGTAGCCGGTTTCGGTGACCAGCACGGTGTGCTCCCACTGGGCCGACAGCGAATGGTCCTTGGTGACGATGGTCCAGCCGTCGCCCATCTCCTTGATGTCGCGTTTGCCGGCGTTGATCATGGGCTCGATGGTGAACACCATGCCTGCGACCAGTTGGGTGAGCGTGCCGGGCTTGCCGTAGTGCAGCACCTGGGGCTCTTCATGGAAAACCTGGCCGATGCCGTGTCCACAAAACTCGCGCACCACCGAAAAACCATGGCCTTCGGCAAACTTCTGGATGGCATGGCCGATGTCCCCCAAATACGCGCCGGGCCTGACCTGCTCGATGCCTTTCCACATCGCGTCGTAGGTGAGCGCAGCCAGGCGCTTGGCCGCGATCGTGCCTTCGCCCACCATGAACATGCGGCTGGTGTCGCCGTGCCAGCCGTCCTTGATGACGGTGATGTCGATGTTCAGGGAATCGCCTTTTTTGAGTGGCTTGTCGTTGGGGATGCCGTGGCAGACCTGGTGGTTGACCGAGGTGCAGATCGACTTGGGGTAGGGCTTGTAGCCGCCGGGCGCGTAATTGAGCGGCGCGGGGATGGCCTTTTGCACGTCCACGATGTAGTCGTGGCACAGCTTGTCCAGTTCGTTGGTGGTGACCCCGGGTTTCACAAAAGGCGTGATGAAGTCCAGCACTTCAGAGGCCAGTCGGCCGGCCACGCGCATGGCGGCAATGTTCTCGGCGTTTTTGATGGTGATGCTCATCCTTGAATTATCCCATTGGCGTCCTGCCTGCGATGCCTGCAGCGGACAAGACCCCTGCGCAGTGGCGTGCCGCCCTTGGCGCTGCGGCGGTCTTGGCTTGCGGGTTAACCCGATTGTGCTGGCCGGTGGCTGTTGTGTATTCTGTATACAGACATGAGCAAACTCGCGATCCCCCTTGAAACAGCCCCCGATCTGGTGGAGCAGGTTTATGCCCGTTTGCTCGACGCCATCAGCGAAGGCGCCTTGCCACCGGGCACCCGCTTGAACCAGGAAGAGTTGGCCAGCGCCTTTGCCGTGTCGCGCCAGCCGGTCTTGCAGGCCCTGCGTCTTTTGAAAAAAGAAGGGTTTGTCGAGGACGCCCCGGGTCGCGGGGTGCGTGTCACCCCGCTGGATGTCGACTGGATCGCCCATGTCTACCAGGTGCGCGGCAGTCTGGACACCCTGGCCGTGCGTCTGGCGGCACAAGCGCGGGCCCAATTGCCGCCCCAGGTCATGGCGGCGGGCCGCCAGGCCGAAACCCGCGGCGATGTGCAGGCCATGATCCAGGCCGATCTGGCCTTCCACAAAGCCATCTACGAGGCCTCGGGCAACCCATTGATCGGGCAAAGCATCCAGCTGCATTGGCACCACCTCAAGCGGGTGATGGGGGCGGTGCTGCAGTCTTCGCGCCAGCGCCAGTCGGTGTGGGACGAGCACGAGGCCATCGCCCAGGCCATCCAAGCCGGCGACGCCGATCTGGCCGAACAACGGGTGCAGCAGCACGCCCACGCGGCCAGCATCCAACTGACGGCCCGTCTGGCCGAACAACTTTTCCAACCCCTGATCCACGGAGCCCCCTCATGAGACTGACCCCAGAACAAATCGCCCAATTTGACCGCGATGGCTATCTTTTTTTTCCAGGCCTGTTCACGCCGGAGGAAACCCGCAAACTGACCGATGCGGTGCCCGAGCTGTACAGCCGCCGCGAGGCCTACAACGTGCGCGAAAAAGGCAGCGACGCCGTGCGCACCAATTTTGCGGCCCACATGTACAGCGAGCCGTTTGCCCGGCTGGCCCGTCACCCCCGCATGATCGAGCCGGTGCAGGACCTGTTTGGCGAAGAGCTGTACATGCACCAGTTCAAGATCAACGGCAAGATGGCTTTTGAGGGCGATGTCTGGCAATGGCACCAAGACTACGGCACCTGGCTCAACGACGACCTGATGCCCACCGAGCGGGCCATGAACGTGGCGATTTTCCTGGACGATGTGAATCCCTTCAACGGCCCGCTGATGTTCATTCCTGGCAGCCACAAAAAGGGCGTGGTCGAAGCCAAGCACGATTTATCCACCACCAGCTACCCGCTGTGGACGGTGGACAACGACCTGATCCGCCAGCTGGTCCAGCGCGCTGGCGACAAGGACGGCGGCATCGTCAGCCCCACCGGGCCAGCCGGCTCGATGATCCTGTTCCACAGCTGCCTGGTGCATGCGTCCACCAGCAACCTCTCGCCCTGGAACCGGGTGAGCGTCTACCTCAGCCTGTGCGCGGTGTCCAACCACATCCGCCGCCACAAGCGCCCCGAATACATCGCCCACCGCGACTTCACCCCCATCCGTTGCCTGCCCGACGATTGCCTGGTCCGGGACTACCCGGTGGACCTGCCCTGGGCCCAGGGCATGCCCGCCAGCGCCTTGCAAACCTCTTTGGAAGAACTGAAAGAAACCGCATGAACCTGCACGCCAAACTCCTGCAGCGCGCAGCCGACAAGCGCCCCATCCGCATCGCCCTGATCGGCGCGGGCAAGTTCGGCTCCATGTACCTGGCGCAGATCCCGCGCACCCCGGGCGTGCACCTGGTGGGCATTGCCGACCTGTCGCCGGACAACGCCCGCACCAACCTGGCGCGCGTCGGTTGGCAGGCCGAGCGCCTGTCGGCCCGCAGCCTGGACGATGCCGTGCAACACGGCACCACCCATGTCGGTGACGACTGGCAAAGCCTGGTGCGCCACCCGGCGGTGGACGTGGTCGTGGAATGCACCGGCTCGCCCCTGCATGCGGTGGACCACATCCTCGAGGCCTTTGCCCAGCGCAAGCACGTGGTCAATGTCACGGTGGAGGCCGACGCCTTTTGCGGCCCCTTGCTGGCCACCCGGGCCCAGGCGGCGGGTGTGGTGTATTCGTTGGCCTTTGGCGACCAGCCCGCACTCATTTGCGACCTGGTGGACTGGGCCCGCACCTGTGGCTTTCCGGTGGTGGCGGCCGGCCGTGGCCACAAATGGCTGCCGCACTTTTGCGAATCCACGCCCGAGACCGTGTGGGGCCACTATGGCCTGACCCCCGAGCAGGCCGCGCGCGGCGGCCTCAACCCCAAAATGTTCAACAGCTTTCTGGACGGCTCCAAGCCCTCGATCGAGAGCACCGCGGTGTCCAATGCAACCGGCCTGGGCGTGCCCAGCAATGGCTTGCTCTACCCGCCTGCCAGCGTGGAAGACATTCCCTATGTCACCCGCCCACAGTCGGAAGGCGGCGTGCTCGAACGCAAAGGCATGGTCGAGGTGATCTCGAGCCTGGAGACCGATGGCCGCAAAATCCCCTACGACATCCGCATGGGCGTGTGGGTCACGGTGGAGGCCGAGACCGAGTACATCAAAAACTGTTTCGAAGAGTACAACGCCCACACCGACCCCTCGGGCCGCTATTTCACCTTGTACAAGCGCTGGCACCTGATCGGGCTGGAAGTGGGCGTGAGCGTGGCCAGCGTGGCCCTGCGCAACGAGCCCACTGGCGTGGCCATCGGCTGGAACGCCGACGTGGTGGCCACCGCCAAGCGCGATTTGAGGCCCGGCGACATGCTGGACGGCGAGGGCGGCTACACCGTCTGGGGCAAGCTGCTGCCGGCCGCCACCTCCAAGCGCATGGGCGGCCTGCCCCTGGGCCTGGCGCACGGTGTCAAAGTCATCCGCCCTGTGGCCAAAGGCCAAAGCCTCTCCTGGGACGATGTGGCCATGGACACCAGCACCCACGCCTACCAAATTCGGCGCGAGATGGAGGCGACTTCGGTGCTGGGCTGATGCCGGCCTGTTGGCCGTGATCTGCCAAGCCGTGCTGCCTGCGCAGCACGGCTTTTTGCTGGCGGCCCTGGACACGGCTGGGATCTGTCCATCCCACCGTCACATCAGGGTTTCCCCGGCTAAAATAACGCCTTTGCCGGTCAGCCCCAGTCAGCGGCCCCGGCGCAGCGGTTTTCCGTCTCACCACAAGGCCACCCCGTGTCCCTGCACATCACGACTTTTGAAGGCGCCAGCGCCCTCAGCGACTTTCGAATTGCCCAGCTTTTGCCACGTCTGGCGACCATTTCGCCGCAGATCGTCGGCATTTCTGCCCGTTTCGTGCACCTGGTGGCCACGCAGGGCCCTTTGGCCGATGCGCCCCGACAGACCTTGGCCGCTTTGCTGACCTACGGTGAGCCTTATGCAGGCCCCCAGGAGGGCCCGGCCATCGTGGTCAGCCCCCGGTTGGGCACCGTGTCGCCCTGGGCCTCCAAGGCCACCGACATCGCGCACAACTGCGGTTTCGATGTGCGCCGCATCGAGCGCCTGACCGAGTACCGCCTGACCATGAAGTCGGGCCTGCTGGGCAGCGCCAAATTGAGCCCCGACCAGCTGGGCCAGGTCGCCGCTTTGTTGCACGACCGCATGACCGAGTCGGCCATGTCCAGCCGGGACGAGGCTGCGGCATTGTTCACCGCGCTGGCACCGGCGCCCATGGTGCATGTGGACGTGTTGGGCGGTGGCCGCCAGGCCCTGGTGGACGCCAACAAGACCTGGGGTCTGGCGCTGGCCGATGACGAGATCGACTACCTGGAGAAAGCCTTCACCGGCTTGCAGCGCAACCCCACCGATGTCGAGCTGATGATGTTCGCGCAGGCCAACAGCGAGCATTGCCGCCACAAGATTTTCAATGCGCAATTCACCATCGACGGCGTGGTCCAGCCCCACAGCCTGTTCGGCATGATCCGCCACACGCACCAGGTCAGTCCCCAGCACACCGTGGTGGCGTA
>JAIXXW010000112.1 GCA_027490555.1 Comamonadaceae bacterium
CTGACGGTTGCGCAGGCTGGCTTGACGATCACGGCGAGCGGTGGCAGCTATGCGATTGAGGACAGCGTGGCGAACCTCACGGGAGACCAAGGGGATCTCAGTGCTGCTACGAGCGTGATGGTGGTGCTGGCTGGTGATGGCTCGGACGCGGATCTGACGGGCGTGACGTTGGACGATGACGTGACGGATCTGGATCTGAACGGGAATGACATAACTATTACAGTTACCCAGGCAGCCTCGTATTCATTTAATGGTGCAAGCAATATCTCAATCGCCGCAGGAACAATCAACGCATCTGTTCTGACTTCAATTGAAAGTTCAATCGGCTTAGTTGATGCTTCATTGGTTACATCGATTAACGGTACTGCCGCCGTGGTTAAATCCGTCATTGATAACAGCAGCATCACCAAAGGGGAGGACTTCGATTCAATACTCACGGGCGCGGCATCGGCCGCAGACATAACCGGAATTGAAGCGTTAAATGGCTCGGGGATGATCACGGGCACTGCTGTGACAAATATCAATGGTTCTGTTGCTGCTGTATTGCAGGCCCTACTTGATTTGGACGGAACCGACCCCAACGCATTCGGTTCGACCTTGACAGGGACTGCCAGTGCTACGGATATCACAGCGTTGAGAGCACTGACCTCTGGCGCAATCGACGGATCGGCACTGACCCAAATCAACGGCACCGTTGCTGAAATCATTCAGGCCTTGGTAGATTTGAACACTGATCCAACTGGTAACTTCAGTTCGACCTTGTCTGCTGGTGCGGTCAATGCCAGTGACATCATTTCACTTGAAGCTGCGAACGGAGCAGGTTTGATTAATGGTTCGGCAACAACGGCCATCAATGGCACTGCAGCAGATGTAGTGCAAGCAATGACCGATCTGGACACCGATCCCTCGAACTTCAACACCAATATCAGTGGAGCTGCGACAGCAACTAACCTTTTGGCAATCGCTGCTGCAAACGGAACAGGTACCGTCAATGTTGCCAGTGCCACTTCAATCACAGGTTCTGCGGCAGAATTGGTTTCAATCATTAACAATAGTGCAGAGTTTGCTATCAATGGATCTGTACAGTTGATTGTTGACGGCGCTCCAGCTGACGTATCACAGGCTGCGACCATTTACAACGCGATCAGTACAGGATTGAAGACCTTTGCCATCGCGGACAACTTCAGTGCGGTCCAGTCAGCCAACGCGACCATGCTTGCAGCGGCTACTTCTGTAACGGCCAATGGTACGGATACTCCTCAAACAATTGATATGTCGGCTTTCACAACGCTGCAGGGGTTGATCATCGACGGCAAAGAAGATGATGACATCCTGTTTGGCTCGCCAAACCCAGACACGATTTATGGCGGCGAAGGTATGGATATCATTCGCGGCGGTGCAGGGGGTGATGTCATGTGGGGCGGGGATGGTACAAATCCTGACACAGAAGTTGATACCTTCCAATATACGGCGGCTGGTAGAACGGCTAGCACAACGCCGAGCTATTCTGGTAACAACACAACTTTCTCCATTCCGGGCTCAGGCATGGATGTCATTCACGGTGACATAAGCGATATCCTTGACCTGATCGGCACCAGTGGTTGGAAAGCCATTACTAATCAGACGGTTCTGACTAATGGTCAAATTGATAAGAGCATTTTCGCATCCGCCAGCAGAGATGCTTTGGTTTTCCAGGACGGATCTAACTTCTTCTTGGCGTTTGAAACCACTAACGGTTCTGCTGGTACTTTCGGAAGTATGGATATTATTAATTTGGTCGGAATCGTTGATGAGACCAGCAAATTCTCTGTTGCAACTGGAAGCAATGTGACCTTTATTGCCTGACCTTATTTCAACCGAACACAACACCCGCTTCTCACAAGGAGGCGGGTGTTTTTTCTTGGAACTCCCGATTCGCCGTAGCCCAAGCGAAACTCGAACCTCCGATACGCTGCCTACCCCGTCAAATCTTATTAAAGAGATCTTTTGTATATAGAGAGGTATGCAGATGGATACGGCGGAACGATACTGGCAACTTACAGACTCGCTCACCGTTCGTGCAATACATGGTGTAACCCAATCTATGGGACTCCAAAATCAAAATGGGGTGGTACCCTCGAGCTGAGATATCGGCTGGAATGATTTTTGTCAAGGCAAGTGCATGATGGATCAATGTTGTGGGCGTTGTGCCAACGTGATGGCGTCAGAGACCGCGGGCACTGGGCTTCGCTGCGGATGGCCTTATTACAAGCTGTCGCCCAAGGCCCGCAAGATGCAAAGGCTCGATGTGTTCGAGCCGGTAGAGGCCACAGCTTGTTGTGGCTACTACCGGGAACCTGGCCCGCAGGGCTTGCTGTTTGCCACCAGCGCCGATGTTCTGATGGGCAGTCGCGCCTGATAGCGTGGTCTGCCAGAGCCAAGTCTGCTGCACAGAGATGTATCTAACAACTCTGCGCAGCCATACCGAGGCTTTTGGGGAATGCCAAACCTGGCGCAGGAGGCTCTGGCAGAACGCATGGGCGCATCTGCCCATACCGTGCGGCAAATGGAGACGGGCCACCCCCAGGACACCATCGGCCTGATCTTGATGGATGTCAAAAAGGATTGATATGTACCACTATACAGACGGCGGTCTACGCAACGTGTGGCTGGCCAATGGCTACGAAATCAAGAAAACTCCCTTTGGAGAGGGGGTGTCATTCCATAACCTGGATGGTTTGACGCAATCCATTTGTATGGCGTTGACAAACAAAGCATCCCCACTGACCGGTGCTGAGTTTCGTTACATCCGCAGTGCGGGCATGCTCCTGTCGCAGCCTGCTTTGGGTAAGTTGATGGGCATCGACGGTCAGTCGGTTGCCCGTTGGGAAAAAACCAGTAAGGTACCTCGCTGGGCAGACAAACTGGTGCGACTGCTTTACACCGCCCATGCTGAAGGCAACGAACCCATTGCCAAAGCGGTCGAGCGTATCAAGACCGTCGAGCGCTTGGTTAAGCAAAAAATCGTGGTCAAGGAATTTCGCGGCCACTGGCGACCAAGCCTGCAAGACGAAGGTGCAGCCGCCCACTAAGCCCGCAAAGCTGATGGCGAGGTTGGCCAGAGCCGAGGCTGCTGCCCAGAGATGTATCTCTCAACTCTGCGCAGCCATTTGGACGTCTTTCTTGGCAAGTTGGAAAAGCCGCTGGGACGGCTCATCTTCGTCAAGGACGGCCATCGGGAGTTTTCGCAATTCGCCTACAGTGACGATTGGCTGGCAGATGCCCAGTTTTTCGATGTAATGCATTTAAAACCGACATCACATAAGCCGGGGTCTAAAGCAGTCCGAGGCCAGGGGTGGTGAGTTGGAGATCACCCCACAAGGTCGATAGCGGTACAGCCCAAAGGCCCGGGCCCAAGGGCATGGTTTCGCTGCCGTCGTAGAGCAAGATGCCCATTTTGAAGCGGTTCCCTGCCAGGCCGGACAGCTTTTTCAAGCCGCGCAGGTCGCGCGCTTTGACGGTCGCTGTGGCTTTGACTTCGACGCCCACCAGCTGGCCCGCCGCGTTTTCGATCACCACATCCACTTCGGCTTTGTCGGCATCGCGGTAGTACAGCAGGTGGTAATCGCCGTCGGCGGTGGTCGTGTGCTTGAGTAATTCCGAAAAGACGAATGTTTCCAGCACCTTGCCAAATCGGGATCGGTCTTGGTTCACTTCATTCGCAGTCAAATCCAGCAGCGCCGCGAGCAGCCCCGAGTCGATGAATTGCAGTTTGGGGGTTTTGACAACCCGGTTGAGGCGGTTGCGTGCCCAAACGTCCACACGCTTGAGCAAATACATCTGCTCAAACACGCCGATGTATTTGGCAGCGGTCTTGCCGTCCAGGCCCACTTGGCCGGCAAGTTGGGTGTAATTGCACATTTGTCCAGCGGTCTGCGCCAGTGCTTGCAAGAACCTGGGCAGTTGATCGAGTTTGTCGATACCCGCGATGTCTCGCACGTCACGCGCGACGATGGCGTCCAGGTATTGCCGCGCCCATGCAGTGCGTCGCTTGGCTGTAGAACGTGACAAGGCTTCAGGGTAGCCCCCGCGCAGCACCCGCTCGACGAGATCGGGTGTGCCTGCGGATGCCATGGGTTTCGGCCATTGCCCGGCGAACACGGTGTCGAGCCAGTTGGTGGTCTGCCCTTCGATTTCGTTTTGCGACAACGGCAAAAGCGACAAGGTCTCCATTCGACCGGCCAATGAGTCTGCTACGGTGGGCAAGGCCATCACATTGGCCGAACCTGTCAACAAGAAACGACCTAGACGCCGATCTTCATCAACGCTCTTTTTGATCGCCAGCAGCAGTTGCGGGGCGCGCTGGATTTCATCAATGACCGCGCGATCCAGGCTCCGGATCATGCCCACGGGGTCCTCTCGTGCAGACAAGCGCGTGAGTTCATCGTCGAGAGTGAGGTAGCGCAGTCCGCTGTCTGCCACTTGCCGCACCAGGGTCGTTTTGCCTGCCTGACGTGGCCCCGCCAGAAGCACAACAGGCGTATCGGCCATGGCCTCGGCGATACGGGAGGAGATGAGGCGAGGGTACATCGGCAGTACATTCATGGCCGAATACTATCGTAAATTTCGGATTTTAATCACGATAATTTCGGAATTTAATGCTGATAAATTCGGATTTATGCCGTCACCCTCTTTGACGGTCGCTGTGGATTTGACTTCGACGCCAACCCGCTGGTCCGAGGAGGGTACATCAGATGTCTTGGCTGCTTTGCGTGCCAGTGGCGAAGGCTGGCAGACTCGAATCAATGAAACCCTGCGTGCATCTCTTCGGCTGGCAGGGCGTGTCTGAAATCAAAGCCATGGACTGGAGTTCGGAATCTCCGCAGACGACCTTCGCACAGCCTTTGGCCACAATGGACTGAGCAATCCTCATTTAGGCCATTGGCTGTGAGCCGCTGCCAAGCGCTCACTGAAACGCCACTTCGGCAAAGCTGCGCAGTTTGCGGCTGTGCAGTTGCTCGGGCCCCGCATCGCGCAGCAGGGTCACGGCGCGGATGCCGATCTGCAGGTGCTGGTGGACGCGTTCGCGGTAAAAGTGGTTGGCCATGCCGGGCAGCTTGATCTCGCCGTGCAGCGGCTTGTCGCTCACGC
>JAIXXW010000392.1 GCA_027490555.1 Comamonadaceae bacterium
GCAAATTCGGTGATGCGGTCCTTGAAGCGCTCGCCCACATAGCTGAAGGCCAGCTCGGCGCCTTGGGCATGGCAGGCCTTGGCGATGCCATAAGCGATCGAGCGGTTGGACAAAACGCCGGTGATCAACAGCTTTTTCCCCGACAGAAATCCTGTTTTTGTGCTCATGTCTTCAACTCCAGAAAAATGTGGGCAGAATTGTCGCATGCACAGACCCACGGCCCGTTTCTGGACACTCTGCTGCCTGGCCCTTGGACTGTGGCAGACGGGCCTGGCTTGGGCGGCCCATGCCTACGCCCAGTTCGGCGACATCCGCTACCCGCCGGGATTTGCCCATTTCTCCTACGTCAACCCCAACGCCCCCAAGGGCGGGCAGATCGTGCTGGTGCCCCCCACGCGCCAGTCCAATTTCGACAAATACAACCCCTTCACCCTCAAGGGCAGTGCCCCGCCGTCCATGCTGCGCATGATGTTCGACACCTTGCTGGTGGGCACCATGGACGAACCCACGACGGCCTACGGCTTGCTGGCCTCGGACGTTCAGGTGGCACCAGACCGCATGTCGGTGGTCTTCCAGATCCGACCCCAGGCACGTTTTCACAACGGTGACCCGGTGCTGGCCCTGGACGTTCGCCACTCCTTTGAACGCCTGACCAGCAAGCAGGCCGCGCCCCAATACCGAACCTATTTCGGAGAAGTCAAAGGCGCCACCGTGCTGGGTGAGCGCAGCATCCGCTTCGATTTCGTGCGGCCCAACAGCGAGCTGCCCCTGATCGTCGGGGGCCTGCCCGTGTTCAGCCACAAATGGGGGCTGCAAGGCGCAGCGCACAAACCCTTTGACCAAATGGTCACGGACATGCCCATCGCCTCCGGGCCTTACCGGGTGGGTCCGGTGCAGTTCGGCAAGGACATCACCTATGTGCGGGACCCGAACTACTGGGCGCGCGATTTGAATGTGCGCAAAGGCATGTTCAATTTCGACCGCATCACCTACAAAATCTACAAGGACAGCACGGCCCAGCTGGAAGCCTTCAAGGCCGGCGAATTCGATTACATGCAGTCCTTCATCGCCCGCGAGTGGGCCCGGGCCTACACCGGCAGGGCCTTCGACCGAGGGGAACTGGTCAAGGCCGAGCTGCAGCATGGCAACGCGGGGGACTTCCAGGGCTTCCTGTTCAACCTGCGGCGCGACAAGTTCAAGGACGTGCGGGTGCGACAGGCGATCGCCTTGGCCATGGATTTCGAGTGGCTCAATCGCCAGCTGTTCTACAACGCCTACAGCCGGGTGCGTGGGTATTTCGTGGCCAGCGAGTTCGAGGCCCAAGGCAAACCGGGTCCCGATGAGCTGGCCTTGCTCGAGCCCTTGCGGGCCCAACTGCCTGCCGCGGTGTTCACGCAGGACGTGCCGCAACCCCCGCAAACCTCCCTGGACCCGGATTCTGGCCACACCTTGCGTGACCACCTGCGACAGGCGCGCGACCTGCTGCGCGAAGCCGGCTGGACCTACCGCGATGGCGCGCTGCGCAACGCCAGTGGCCAGACGCTGAGCATCGAGTTTCTGGACAGTTCGGGCTCCATGGGCCGCGTGGTCACGCCTTTTGCCAAAAACCTGGAAAAGCTGGGCATCCAGGTCCGCTACAAAGTCATCGACTTTGCCTTGCTGCAAAAGCGCATGGACGTGTTCGACTTTGACATCATCAGCAACCGCACCGTGGGCAGCGAAGCGCCGGGCACCGAGTTGCTCGAGCGCTTTGGCAGCCGGTCGGCCGACGTGGAAGGTTCGGGCAATGTCCTGGGCCTGAAGAACCCGGCCGTGGACGCCTTGCTGGACAAGGTGGTGAGCGCCACCACCCGGCCGAAGCTGGTGACCAGCCTGCGGGCCCTGGACCGGGTGCTGCGGCACGGTCACTACGTGGTGCCGCACTGGTATGGCGCGGTGCACCGGGTGTCCTGGCGCGCGGCGGCCTTCGAGCGTCCCGCCCAGCTGCCGCGCTATTACCAGCCCGAAGCGCTGGTGACCACCGTCTGGTGGTCGCCGCAGGGCCAAGGAGCCGCCAACGGCACCCCCGGAAAGGCACCCTGACACATGCTGGCCTACATCCTCAAGCGTTTGCTGCTGATGATCCCGACCTTGTTCGGGGTCTTGCTGATGACCTTCGTGGTGATCCAGTTTGTGCCGGGTGGACCGGTCGAGCAAATGGTGGCGCAGCTGCAAGGGCGAGACACCGGCGGGGAGGGCGCTGCGGCGGCGGGCAGCGGATACCGGGGCAGGCAAGGGGTGGATGCCGCCCGCATTGCCGAAATCAAAACGCTGTACGGCTTTGACAAGCCGCCGGTGGAGCGCTTTTGGATGATGCTCCAGCAGTTTGCCCAGTTTGACCTGGGCAAAAGCTTTTTCTACCCCAAGGACGTCTGGAGCCTGATCCAGGAGAAACTGCCGGTGTCCATCAGCCTGGGCCTGTGGACCTTTTTCCTGAGCTACCTGGTCTCGGTGCCCCTGGGCATCGCCAAGGCGGTGCGGGCGGGCTCGCGCTTTGACACCGTGACCAGCCTGCTGGTGCTGGTGGGTTATGCCATTCCCGGCTTTGTCCTGGGGGTGGCCTTGCTGGTGATTTTTGGGGGCCAGTTGCAGTGGTTCCCCTTGCGCGGCCTGACCTCGTCCAACTGGGAGCAACTCAGCTGGGGGGCCAAGGTGGTCGACTACCTCTGGCACATCGCCTTGCCGGTCACGGCCAGTGTGTTGGGCTCGTTTGCGGTCATCACCATGCTGACCAAAAACTCGTTTTTGGAGGAAATCCGCAAGCAGTATGTGCTGACCGCCCGGGCCAAGGGCCTGAGCGACAACCGGGTGCTGTACCGCCATGTCATGCGCAATGCGCTGATCCCCCTGGTCACGGGCTTTCCTGCGGCCTTCATCGGCGCCTTTTTCACCGGTTCGCTGCTGATTGAAACCCTGTTCTCGCTCGATGGCCTGGGCTTGCTGAGCTACGAGGCGGTGATCCGGCGCGACTACCCGGTGGTGCTGGGCACCTTGTACCTGTTCACCTTGATCGGCTTGGTCACCAAGCTGATCAGCGACCTGTGCTACCTGTGGGTGGACCCCCGCGTGAAGTTCGACAAATGACCGCCTCCAGCCCCCCCATCGCGCCACTGCAGTCATCGCCCTCGGCCCGGGCCTGGCAGCGTTTTCGACGCAACCGCCTGGGCTTTGGCAGCCTGGTGGTGTTTGTCACGCTGTTCATCCTGAGCCTCGGGGCCGAATTGCTGTCCAACGACAAGCCCCTGGTGGTGCGTTTCGAGGGGCAGTGGTACTTCCCGGTGGTGCAGACCCTGCCGGAAAAGGTCTTTGGCGGGGATTTCGAGACACCGGCCGATTACCTGGACCCGTTCATCCAGCAACAGCTGCACAAAGGCAGCAACTGGGCGCTGCAGGCACCCAACCCCTACCACCACAGCACGCTGGATTACTTTGCCCCCTTGCCTAACCCGGCCCCACCGACGGCCCGCAACTGGCTGGGCACCGACGACCGGGGGCGTGATGTGCTGGCGCGCTTGCTGTATGGCTTTCGGGTGTCCGTGCTGTTCGCCATGGCGCTGACCCTGTTTGGCGTGCTGCTCGGTGTCTTGACCGGCGCGGTGCAGGGTTTTTTCGCAGGCAAGACCGACCTTGTGTTCCAGCGCTTCATCGAGGTCTGGAGTGCCATGCCCGAGCTGTACCTGCTGATCATTTTCTCGGCGGTGTTCGAGCCCAGTGTGGGCCTGTTGCTCTTGCTGCTGAGCCTGTTTGGCTGGATGGGGCTGTCGGACTATGTGCGCGCCGAGTTCTTGCGCAACCGCCAGCTGGACTACGTCAAATCGGCGCGGGCACTGGGCCTGGGGCACTGGCAAATCATGTGGCGGCATGTGCTGCCCAACAGCATGACCCCGGTGGTGACCTTTTTGCCCTTTCGCATGAGCGGTGCCATCCTGGCACTGACCTCGCTGGACTTTCTGGGCCTGGGCGTGCCGCCTGGCACACCGTCTTTGGGCGAGTTGCTGGCCCAGGGGAAAAACAACATCGATGCCTGGTGGATCTCGATGTCCACCTTTGTGGTGCTGGTGGTGACCTTGCTGCTGTTGACGTTCATGGGCGATGCGCTGCGGGATGCCCTCGACCCGCGAAAGGCGTCCACATGAGCACGACCCCAGCCTTGCTGGAGATCAAAGACCTGCACATCGACTTTGCCGGCCAGACGGTGGTGCACGGCCTGAACCTTCGCATCGAGGCCGGCGAGCGCCTGGCCCTGGTCGGCGAATCCGGGTCGGGCAAGTCGGTCACGGCGCTGTCTGTGCTGCGCCTGCTCGAATCGGCCCGGCTGTCGGGCCAGGTGTTGTGGCGGGGCCAGGACCTGCTGGCCCAGACCGAAGCCCAGATGCAGAGGATCCGTGGCGACGAGATCGCCATGATTTTCCAAGAGCCGATGACCGCCCTGAACCCCCTGATGACGGTCGGGCAGCAAATCTCGGAGGTGCTGCAGCTCAAAAAGGCAATGCCGGCGCGGGACGCCGATGCACGGGCGGTCCAGCTCTTGTCCGAGACAGGGATCGACGATGCCCAGCGCCGTTTCGCCGCCTACCCGCACCAGCTGTCGGGCGGTCAACGCCAGCGGGCCATGATGGCCATGGCCCTGGCCGCCGAGCCCCAACTCTTGCTGGCCGACGAACCCACCACGGCCTTGGACGCCAGTTTGCGCTTGCAGATGCTGCAATTGCTGGCCGATCTGCAGAAGAAAACTGGCATGGCGGTGCTGCTGATCACCCACGACCTGAGCCTGGTGCGCCACTTTGCAGACCGGGTCGCTGTCATGGAAAAAGGCCATCTGGTGGAGCAGGGGGCCTTGGCCGACGTGTTCCAACGGCCGGCCCACCCTTACACCCGCAAATTGCTGGACAGCCGTCCCAGTCGCCAGGGTCTGGTCGCTGCGCCCGAGAACGCTGCACCTTTTTTGCAAACCCTGGGCCTGCAGGTGCGCTACCCGATGGCGGTGCCGGGATTCCGGGGCTGGTTTCAACGCCAGCATTTCACGGCCTTGCACGGGGCGGACCTGTCGATCGGGTCCGGCAGCACCTTGGGGGTGATGGGCGAATCCGGCTCGGGCAAATCGAGCTTGGCCCAGGCGGTGTTGGGCTTGATCCCGTTCCAGGGTGAATTGAGCTTGGGAGGGCAAACCTGGCAGGGCGTCCCGGCGCTGGACAAACCCCTTCGGCAGCAGGTGCAGGTGGTGTTCCAGGACCCGTATGGCAGCCTGTCACCGCGCATGACGGTGGGCGAAATCGTCTCCGAGGGCCTGCGCCTGCACCAAGCCCACCTGAGCGAGGACGAGATCGAAGCCCGTGTCCTGGCCACTTTGGGCGAGGTGGGCCTCGTGGCGGCCGACCATGCCGACCTGCTCAACCGTTACCCCCATGCCTTCTCCGGGGGTCAAAGGCAGCGCATCGCCCTGGCCCGGGCCTTGGTGGTGGAGCCACGCCTGCTGGTGCTGGACGAACCCACCAGCGCCCTGGACGTGACGGCGCAAAAGCAGATCCTGCAGCTGCTGCAGACCTTGCAGAAAAACCGCCACATGGCGTATTTGCTGATCACCCACGACATCGACGTTTTGCGGGCGATGGCCCACCAAGTGCTGGTGCTGCAAAACGGCCAGGTGGTGGAATCGGGCCCGGCCGAGCAGGTGCTGACCCGTCCCGCTCACCCCTACACCCGCAGTTTGCTGGAGGCTTTCCCGACCGAATCGTCCAAATGATTCGCAAAACGTGCCGAGTTTCCCTTCAAAATCACACACTTAGCACATTTTTCGGCTAAAATATTGGCTTCACGACCAAACGGGCGGGTTTTCACCGCCCGTTTTTTTTGGTCTCACTTTTTAACGTTGACCTTCCAAAGCTCTGTGGCACTGCAGCAAATTGTTCAAGAAACCGTGATCGGCCTGGGTTATGACCTGGTCGAAATCGACCGCACAGCGGGCGGTTTGTTGCGCATCACCATCGACTGGCCCTGGCAACCTGGAACCGAGAAGTTCATCAACGTGGAAGATTGCGAGAAGGTCAATCGCCAGCTGCAATTCGCCCTGGAAGTTGATGGCGTGGCCTACGCCCGGCTCGAGGTGTCGTCGCCTGGCATCGACCGCCCTTTACGCCATGCAGGCGATTTCGAACGTTTTGTGGGTGAGCTGGTCGACATCACGCTGAAGGCCCCCATGGGCGAGAACGCCGCCGGCCTGGTCAGTGCCAACCGCAAGAAGTTTCGCGGCACCTTGGAAAAAACCGCCGCAGGCGATGGTTGGCAGATCGTGTGGCGCGATGCGCCCGCCGTCAAGCCTGGGCAAAGAATCAGTCAAAAACGGCCCCCAGCGCCCCTGCATGTGCTGGGGTTCACTCTGGACGAGTTGCGCGACGCCCGTTTGGCGCCGGTGGTCGATTTCAAAGGGCGCAAGCCCAAGCTTGAGGTCTGACCCGGATGCCGGGTTTCGGATATTTTTTTGAGGGTCTGAAGTGCAGACCCAGTGGAACAGGAGAGTTGAGTCATGAACCGTGAAATGTTGATGTTGGTCGATGCCATCTCACGCGAAAAAAACGTGGAGCGCGACGTGGTTTTCGGTGCCGTCGAAGCCGCCTTGGCCCAGGCCACCAAAAAGCTCTATGCCGGCGATGTGGACATCCGCGTGTCGCTGGACCGGGACAGCGGTAACTACGAGACTTTCCGCCGCTGGCATGTGGTGCCCGATGAGGCCGGTCTGCAATTGCCCGATCAGGAGATCCTGCTGTTTGAAGCCAAAGAGCAAATCCCGGACATCGAGGTCGACGAATACATCGAGGAGCCGATCGAATCCTTGCCAATTGGCCGGATTGGCGCGATGGCCGCCAAGCAGGTGATCTTGCAAAAAATCCGGGATGCCGAGCGCGAAATGCTGCTCAACGACTTCATGTCGCGCGGCGAGAAGATTTTTGTCGGCACCGTCAAGCGAATGGACAAGGGCGACATCATTTGCGAGGCCGGTCGCATCGAAGGCCGTCTGCGCCGCAGCGAAATGATCCCCAAGGAAAACCTGCGCAGCGGTGACCGTGTGCGCGCCATGATCATGGAAGTGGACATGACCCTGCGCAGCGCCCCCATCTTGCTGTCGCGTTCGTCGCCCGAGTTCATGATCGAACTCTTCCGCCAGGAAGTGCCCGAGATCGAACAGGGTTTGCTCGAGATCAAGACCTGCGCCCGGGACCCTGGCTCGCGCGCCAAAATCGCGGTCGTGTCCCATGACAAACGCGTCGATCCGATTGGCACCTGTGTGGGCGTGCGCGGCACCCGTGTCAATGCCGTGACCAACGAACTGGCTGGCGAGCGGGTGGACATTGTGCTGTGGAGTGAAGACCCCGCGCAGTTCGTGATCGGTGCCCTGGCACCTGCCAATGTGCAATCCATCGTGGTGGACGAAGAAAAGCACGCCATGGATGTGGTGGTGGACGAAGAAAACCTGGCCATCGCGATCGGCCGTGGCGGTCAAAACGTGCGCTTGGCATCCGACCTCACCGGCTGGAAGATCAACATCATGGACGCTGCCGAATCCGCGCAAAAGCAGGCCGAAGAGACCACCGGCATCCGCCAGCTGTTCATGGAAAAGCTCGATGTGGACCAGGAAATCGCCGACATCCTGATCTCCGAGGGCTTCACCAGCCTCGAAGAGGTGGCCTATGTGCCCCTGCAAGAGATGCTGGAGATCGAAAGTTTCGACGAGGACACCGTCAACGAGCTGCGCTCCCGCGCCAAAGACGCCTTGCTGACCCTGGAAATTGCACGCGAAGAAAGTGTGGAAGATGTGTCCCAGGACCTGCGCGACCTGCCAGGCTTGACGCCCGAGCTGATTTCCAAACTGGTGGAAGCCGGTATCCACACCCGCGACGACCTGGCCGACCTGGCCACCGACGAATTGACCGAGATCACCGGTCAAGACGCCGAGTCGGCCACCGCCCTGATCATGAAAGCCCGCGAACATTGGTTCGCTGGCCAGGCCTGAAGCTCATGGAGGCTTGAACAAAATTATGTCCAGTACCACTGTTGCCGAGTTCGCCAATGAACTCAAAAAATCTGCCGACGTCTTGTTGGATCAATTGCGATCCGCAGGCGTGACGAAGGCCTCTGCCAGCGACCCGCTGACCGATGCCGACAAGCAAAAATTACTCAGCTACCTGCAAGCCAGCCACGGCACCGTCACGGCGGACCGCAAAAAGATCACGCTGGTCAAAAAGTCCACCAGCGAGATCAAACAGGCCGATGCTTCGGGCAAGGCCCGCACGATCCAGGTAGAAGTGCGCAAAAAGCGCACACTCATCAAGCGCGACGATGAGTCTGGACTGCCCTCGGGCCTGGCCAGCACCGACCATGCCGATCTGGCACGCCGGGAAGAGGAAGCCCGCCGTCAGGCCGAGATGATCAGCCGTCAAGAGCAGGAACTGGCCGAGCAACGCCGCCAGCGAGAAGCCCAAGAGGCCAAGGAACTCGCCGAAATGGCGGCCCGGCAAGCGCAGGCGGAAGCCGAAGCCCGTGCCCAGGCCGCAGCCCTGGCTGCAGGGCAGGCTGGAGAAGACCAGCCCACCTTGAGCCGTGCCGAGCGTGAACAACGGGCCCGTGCAGAGGCCGCCAGCATCAATGCCGCTTCACAGCACAAGACGGCCGCCACACCCTCTGCCGAAGACAAGGCCCTGGAGACTGCGGCAGCCAAAGCCAAAGCCGACCAGGCTGAGCGCGATGCGGCTGCCCTGAAAGCGGCAGCAGAGTCCAAAGCCAAAGCCGAGGAAGAGACCGCTCGCGCCCAAGAACTCGAAGCCCGCCGGCGCAAAGCCCTGGCCGAAGCCGAGGCCATTCGCAGCATGATGAATGCGCCGAAAAAGGTCTTGGTGGCCAAAAAAGAAGAACCCAAGGCAGAGGCCAAACCCGCGGTCAAAGGCACCCTGCACAAACCGGCAGGCACACCGTCGCCCGGTGCCCGCGCCGCAGCCCAGGCAGCCGCTCCGGCCTCTGCAGGGGGCAACAAAGAGGTCAAATCCGCCAAGCTGTCCTCGAGCTGGGCCGGCGATCCGGCCAAAAAGAAAGCCATCCCCACGCGTGGCGACACCAGCGGGGGTGTGGGTCGCAACAACTGGCGCTCGGGACCGCGTGGTCGCCGAAGCGGTGACCGCGACCGTGACGAGGAGCACAGCCAGAATGCACCGGCAGAGGTGCGCGTGCTCGAAGTGCACGTGCCCGAAACCATCACCGTGGCCGAGTTGGCACACAAGATGGCGATCAAGGCTTCCGAGGTCATCAAGCACCTGATGAAACTTGGCCAGATGGCCACCATGAACCAGCCCCTGGACCAGGACACCGCCATGATCGTGGTGGAAGAAATGGGCCACAAGGCGGTGGTGGCGGCGCTGGACGATCCGGAAGCGTTCACCGACGA
>JAIXXW010000019.1 GCA_027490555.1 Comamonadaceae bacterium
ATGGCTTCACGAACAGGTGGGGTGTCACTGGCAACGATCGCACAACCGGCACTCATGGCCTCCAAAAGACTCCAACTGAGTACAAAAGGGTAGGTCAAGTAGACATGGACAGTGGACACTTGAAGAACGCGAACAAAATCACTGTAGGGAATCTTTCCCACAAAATGGACGCGTGACAGGTCAATTTGATCCTTGACCTCATTCAAAAAGATATCACGCCAAGATTGAACCTCGCCCTTGGGTCCTGGCGGTGGGGATGAACCATAGCTGGTATCGTTACCTCCGACCAAGATGACTTGTGCCTTTGGGCGTTCTTGAAGTATGGCTGGCAAGGCACGCATGAACTGGTGGTAACCACGGTAAGGCTCCAGGTTGCGATTGATAAAGGTGATGACTTCATCATCGCAACTCAGTTGTAAATTTCCTTTCAGCGTTTTCAGATGAATGCTGGCGAGGCGGTTGGGCTTGATGTGGGTGGTGTGGATGCCATCGTGAATGACGCGTATGCGTGAGGAAAAATATTCCGGAAAAAGCGATGCTTGCCATTTCGTTGGGGAAATGCCTCCATGAGCACGTGGAAAGTGCAATTCATAGTTGGCGTTTTTCATCTGTAATTTGCAGGAGTTTTCCAGGTTCTGCTGGGTGAACTCTGGGTCAAAACCCACATCAGCCCCTTTTTCTTGGTAGAAAAACTCACAGTAGATCCCCATGCGTGCCTGGGGCCATATCTGCTGCAAAAAGAGGCTCTCCCCCCAACCTGGGTGGGCCACGATGACATCAGGCACAAATCCTTGTTGACGCAGATGGAGGCCAGCTTGCCAGGCTGCTTCACCTCTCAAAACCTTCACTTCCAGGTCAGCCAACCAGCGTTGCGTTCCTTGCCCTGGGCGGCCTGAGATGGTGTAGCGCACCAACTCCACTCCGGTGATGGGCGCGCATGCATTGACGTGCAAAGCCACGACACGATGCCCTTGCTTGGCCAAGGCCGGGGCAAGGTGCTTGAATTGACCGGGAAAATTTTGATGGACGAAAAGAATGTTCATTTGGTTTTGGTTTGCTCGAGGGCTTGAGCCCAAAGACCCGTACCGTTGAAAAAATGCGATTTCTCAGCCCTGCGGTTGGAGGGGGGGGATGACCGCATCATGCCGCCAGATCGCAGGCGGCAGGCAACATCCCCCCCACGGTTTCAATGCCCCGCGCTTGCGCAATCGCATCGACCGTGGCCAGTGCCGTGGCCTCGGCCGCCATCACGCTCAGCAGCATCAGGTCTGCCGGGCCCTCATGCGTGCCTGTGGCCAGGGCAAACAAGGTGTCGCCGTCCAGCGTGGTATGGGCCGGTCGAATGCTGCGGGCCAAGCCATCGTGGGCGCTCATGGCCAGGCGTTTGGCCTGGGCTTTGCTGAGGCTGGTGTTGGTCGCGACCACGCCGATGGTGGTGTTGGTGCCGCTCAGCGGGCGGCTGCCACGTTCGCCCGCGAGCAAGGCGCGCTGGGTGTCCAGCAAGTGCTGACCATCCGATGTGCGTGCCCCCGCCAACACCCGGCCTGTGGTCGGGTCGATCACATCGCCCACGGCGTTGCAGGCCACCATGGCACCCACCACCCAGGGCCCCACGCGCACGCTGGCGTTGCCGATGCCGCCTTTCATGCTGCGCTGCAGGCCAAAGAGCTTGCCCACACTGGCTCCTGCACCCGCTCCCACATTGCCCGATGCCGGTGGAGATGTGGATGCGGCCTGACAGGCGGCATAGCCTGCGGCCGCGTCGGGGTGGGCCTTGGGTTTGTCGCCCGGGCGCACCACAGGCCAATCGAACAACACCGCCGCGGGCACGATGGGCACGCGGCCATGGCCTGTTTCAAAGCCGATGCCGTGTTCGTCCAGCCAGCGCACCACGCCTGTGGCCGCGTCCAGCCCGAATGCGCTGCCTCCGGTCAGCACGATGGCGTGCACCTTGTCCACCAGGTTGGCCGGGTCCAGCACATCGGTTTCGCGGGTACCAGGGGCCGCGCCGCGCACATCCACCGCGCCCACAGCCCCTTGTGGTGCCAGCACCACCGAGCAACCGCTCAGGCGTTCATGCAAGGTGAAGTGACCGGCCTGCAAGCCAGTCACGTCGACAATGGAACCAGGGGTGTGTGGGCTTGGCACGGTGGAAGGCACTCCAGGGTGATTGCAGGTGGGATGGGCGCTGAGCATAACGCGAGTCCAGGATTTAAATGCGCCAACGCCCGGGCAGCCCGCAAAAGCTTGCTATAATTTCGTGCATGTTGCGGCTGTAGCTCAGCTGGATAGAGTACTTGGCTACGAACCAAGGGGTCGTGGGTTCGATTCCTGCCAGCCGCACCACAATTTAAAAAGCCCACAACGCTTGTTGTGGGCTTTTTTCTTGGGGTCCACCGACATGAGCCAGGTTTTTTCCCAAGCGTCAGAGGATGAAGAGCTGGGCCTGCCCGCCTTGCCTGCTGGTGCACGCAACTACATCACACCCGCTGGCTATGCCCGCCTGAGGGGCGAGTTGCTCGGCCTGATCGATGATGAGCGCCCCCAAGTGGTGGAGACCGTGCACTGGGCGGCCAGCAACGGCGACCGCTCAGAAAATGGCGATTACCTGTACGGCAAAAAGCGCTTGCGCGAAATCGACCGGCGCATCCGGTTTTTGACCCGACGTCTGGAAATCGCCGAGGTGGTGGACCCGGCGGTGCACCATGGCAGCGATCAGGTCTTTTTTGGGGCGACCGTCACTTATGCAGAAGCCTCTGGCGCCGAGCGCACGGTCACGATCCTGGGCATCGACGAAGCCGACAGTTTGCAAGGGCAGGTGAGCTGGGTCTCGCCGATTGCCCGCACTTTGCTCAAAGCGCGTGAAGGCGATGAACTGAAATTGCTCACACCTGCGGGTGCTGTGGCGATCGAGGTCTTGCAGGTCAGCTACCCTGCGCCGGGCTGAAGCCGGCATCAAATTCAGGCAGAAGCAGGCTGTCAGCCCGCGTGGCTGGCCTTGTGGGATTGGCGCTCGGCCTTGACCACCGAAGGCGTGCGCTTGAGGTGGCGCAGCACTTGCTCCAAATGGGCCAGGTCGCGCACGGCAATCAGGAACTTCAACTCGGCCATGTCTTGGGGCGCATCGTTGCCCATGTCCACGTGGACGATGTCGGTTTCGGCGCTGGCCAATGCCCCGGCCACGC
>JAIXXW010000380.1 GCA_027490555.1 Comamonadaceae bacterium
ACGGTCACAAAGCCTTGCCGCGCACCCCACCAACCCAGGTTGGCCCGGTCTGACTTGTCCCCACGGATGAAACCGCCGCCATGCCAAAAAAGCAGCACAGGCCGGTGCGGGTCCGCGCTGGGGGGAAGGTACACATCCATCCGCTGGCGCGGGTGGGGGCCGTAGGGCTGGTCGGGCAGACATTCCAGCCCGGTGCGGTCCTGCCCGGCTGGCCGCGCGCCGTAAAAGGCCTTGACCTCGGGCATGCTGGCACCGGCACCCCAGCTTCGCAATTGGGCCAACACCTCAGGGGCGGGCCACTGGACAGAGGGACGAATCATGGGGCGGTGGGTGTGGGCTGGACAAAGTGTGCAAGGGACATGCCCTGGAACAACGACCTGCTCAATTTAGCATGCAGCGGACAAGGTTGGATCGGCTCGCAGCGCTTCGGTGGCGATTTCATCGAGGCTCAGGCTCACGCCCAGCGATCCACTGCCAGCGCGCACCGGTGATTTGGTCAGGCGGATCTGCATGTGCTGGACGGCAGGATGGGCGGCGCATGCGATCGCAATGCGGGTGATGAGCCGCTCCTGTGTCTCGTAGTGCCCGTCTGCGGCCAGGCGCTCAATCTCCTGGATCAGCGGGTCGTAGTCGAACACGTGTGCCATGCCATCGTGGGCAATCAGGACGTGCTGGACCGCCAACCCCAGGCTCAGATCCAGGAGGTGGACCTCGGGCCGGGTGTCGTCCGGGCCATAAGTGCCTATGTCTGTGCGCAGTGGCAAATCCCGCAACTCGATGAGGGCTGCATGCGGGGTGCTCATGCCAGTGCCTTGTGTTCGACGAACCGCACCAGGCCTTCGCTGGCTTCCTCGATCAAATCCAGCACCTGTTCAAAACCCTGGCTTCCGCCATGGTAGGGATCCGGGATGACCGATGACGGTGTTGTGAGCAAGAATTCAGCCAATCCCCGGATCTTGTGAAGGTGATGGGCGGGGCATCTTTCCTCCAGCAGGGTGCGGTTGTCCCAATCCATGGTCAGCAGCAAATCGAATTCCTCAAAGTCGGTGTCGACCACGGGTCTGGCCCTCAGGCCCGACAAGTCGTAACCGCGACGCCGCGCATGCGCCTGGCTGCGTTCGTCGGGCGGCAGATCAGGGTGAAAGTTGTGCGTCCCTGCCGAGTCAATCTTGACCCGGTGCTGCAGATGCCGCTCGGTCAGCCTTTGGAGGAAGACCGCCTCTGCCGTGGGGCTGCGGCAGATGTTGCCCATGCAAACGAACAAAATTTTGTATTCGGCTTGGTTCATTTTGAATCTGGGAGCGGATGGATTTCAGGTCAGGTTTTGCAGCGGCTGGGGTGGCCATCAGACGCGGCGTGCCAAAACCACCGCGGCAGACGATCCCCAGCCGACTGTCCAGCACCAAGCACGCAAAAGCCAAGTCCTTTGCTCACCCGCCAGGGCAGCGGATTCATCCCGGTGGTGCTGCTCGTCTGCCTGACACCGCAGCAACAGCGGCAAAAAGCCTGCGGGGCCACCCTGTGCGTGGAGGTGGTCGATTTGTTGTTGGTAATGGTGGTCGACAAAGGTCTCCACCGCGGCGATCGTGGCGTAGACCGCGCGCCGACCCGCCAGGGCGGGCAATGCGCCGGTCAACCATCCCGCCAGGCGCCAAGGACCCAACAGGCGGCTGCGCTGCGGGGCAGGCAGCCATTTTTCAATCTCAGCCAAATGGTCGGCCTCGGTCGCGCCGTGGGCCTTGGCGAAAGCCATCAGTTCAAGATCGCCGCGCCATCGCGCCACAGCCAGTATGCCTTTGTAGATGCACACCGCACCCGTCTCACCAGCATGGTCAGATCGCAATTCCCGCACGAGGTGCTGAGACAAAAGGGCGTTCATCGACAACAGTCCCTCAGACGCCCCACAGGTTTTGGGCTCGGGCCGGTGCCATCATGGACGCTCTGTGCATGCCTTCGGTGTGCCATTTTTTTCCTTCTGCGCGCAAGGCAGGGACTGTGAGTGGGGGTTGGAGGATATTCAAAGGCGCTGTCCGCAGAGGTCAACAGACCGCGATGCCCCCAATGCCTGCTGGGGAATCCGCAACGCCTGGCAAACTGCGGTCCAATGTTACGGGGTTCGGGACTCGCCGAACCCGTCTTCATGAAAGAAGGGGGCCATGGTGGTCAAGTTTGCAGATCGCTTGGCGCGCCTGTCCCCAGGGGATGTTTCCGCCATCGTCCAGATGGCCTGGGAAGACAGGACCGCCTTTGAAACCATCGAGGACCGTTTTGCTTGGTCAGAGTCGGATGTCATCCGCCTCATGCGGCACGAACTGCGTCCCAGCAGCTTTCGCTTGTGGCGCGAGCGCATGAGAGGGCGGACGACCAAACACCGGGCCCTCCGAAGTCCAGACATGAAGTTTGACGACCGCACGGTGGCGGACCATCGCCGCGCGAATGGCTGATGGGCCAGGCGCTGTCCTTGCCATCCAAGGGTGATACACCTTCCGTGGCGAACCGCCTGACGGAGCCATGCCGTGGAGAAACGGACCCTGCTCAGGCGCTGATGTTTGCCGAATGCAGGACCGCACGATCCACCATCTGAGGCGCCAGGCCCAGGTAATTTGCCGGATCTGTCATCTGCTGGATGGCGTCCGCATCAAAATGCTGGGCAACGGCGGGCATGGACGACAGGGCCTCTGCCAGGCTGCAGTTTTGTGCATGCACGGTGCGGCACGCCTCATAGACCAAGTCGTGCGCGGCTTGGCGCCCCAAGGTCGGCGCCAGCCGCATCATCACCGCCTCGGCCACAATCAGTCCGCGACTCATGCCCAGGTTCTGGCGCATTCTCTGGGCATCCACGGTCAATCCGCCCAAGGCGAATTGGGCCTGATGCAAAGCCCCGGCGGTGTAGAGGAAACTCTCTGGCAGCGCGATCCATTCGGCGTACCAGGGACCGGTTGCGCGTTCAAAGTCTTGCACCATCGCATCCACCATCAAGCCGGCGTGTTGTCGAACCGCCTTGGCTGCAGCCAGCATCAGTTCGCTGGAGATGGGGTTGCGCTTTTGAGGCATGGTGCTGCTGGCGCCGCGACCTGGCACAAAAGGCTCGTACAGTTCGCCAAATTCGCTGGAACACATGATCACCATGTCGAGTGCGATTTTCCCCAGTGAGCCGGTGATCAGGGCCAGCAAGTTGACGGTCTCCGCAAAGCCATCCCTGGCCACGTGCCAGGTCGTGACCGGCACACCGAGCCCCAGCCCTTCGGCCAAGGCTTGCTGGATGTGCAGCCCTTGCTCTCCCAGCGAGGCCAGGGTACCTGCAGCCCCCCCGAAAGAGACCACTTCGACGCGCTGGCGCAGCTGGTGGAGGCGCTCCTGGTGCCGATCAAACATGGCCAGCCAGATCGCCACCTTGTAGCCAAAAGTCACAGGCAGCGCTTGCTGCAGATGGGTGCGGCCCGCCATGGGGGTGTCTCGGTGCCGCACAGCCAGGTCCGCCAGTATCTGGCGAAGCGATTGGATGTCATCTCGGACGATGTCCAGGGCCTGGCGCACTTGGAGCACATTCGCGGTGTCCAGAATGTCTTGCGTGGTGGCTCCCCAGTGGATGTAGCGTCCTGCCTCGCCCGCCATCTCGACCAATTGGTGAACCAGGGGCAGGATGGGGTAGCCCACGAGCTCGGTTTCCTGGCCCAGTCTGTTGAAGTCAACCCTATCGAGTCGGGCTTCCTGGGCAATGGTTTGGGCGGCTTCAGCCGGGATCACACCGCATTGGGATTGCGCTTGCGCGAGGGCAATTTCCACATCGATGCACCTTTGAACCAAGGCCCGGTCGGAAAAAACGGCGCGCATCGCCGGCGTGCTGAAGGCGTTGCGAAACAGGACGGAATCCAAGAGGGTGCTGGAGCCCATGGGCGTGCTGGCTGAAACATCAGCGGATGGATGGGAGGTGTTCATTCGGCAAAGCAGGGTGCAAACCATGGTACCCCATCCCTTGTGGACCACATCCTCCGCATGAAATTCGTTTCAACGATCCATTGCATCGGGCAGAATGATTTTACAGTTCAAAGCCTGCCACCTAAAGTCAAAAATCCATCAAGGCATGTCCATGGCGATCACTGGCATTTACTCCATCACCTATGCGACGGATGACCTCGCCGCAGGCATCCGGTTTCACGAGCAATTGGGCCTCACGCTGGTTCGGTCCAGTGCTGACGCTGCCGACTTTGAACTTCCCGATGGTTCTGCGGTCTTGTTGCGAACGCCTGAGCATGCCGAATTGCCCTTGCCCTATGGGCAAGATGTGTCTGGCGTGCGTGAAGTCTGCTGGGCCGTCGACAACGAGCGGTCGCTTGCACAGCTGGCCGACGGGCTCAGCCGTGACCGAACAGTTCACCGCTACGGCCAGACAGAGTGCACTTTCTTTGACGATGCCGGACTCTCGGTTCGCTTGCGCGTGGCCAGTTTTCGCCCTTTGCCCGCCGAGCCAGATCCTACCAACGCCCCTGGCCGTGTGGAGCGGCTCAACCAGCTGCGCCGCTGGTTTGACCGAGCACGTCCCCTGCAGATGCAGCATGTGGTCTTTTCATCCCCACAGCCCAGGGCCGCAGCCCGTTTTTATGTCGAACGTCTGGGATTCAGGATCAGCGATATCCAAGAGGAGGGCGGTGTTTTCCTGCGCGCGCCCGGCAATGTCCAGCACCACAATCTCTACTGGCAGCGCGGGGATGCCAAGGCTTTCCGCCATGTTTCCTATGGGGTGACCAATTTGGACGCGCTCATGGCAGGTGCGGCGTTCATGTCACGCCAGGGTGTCAAAAGCCGTCAGGGTCTGGGACGCCACCGCATTTCATCGACCTTCTTTTATTACATGCCCAATCCCTGTGGCGGCGATGCCGAATACTCGACCGACTCGGACTGCATCAACGACGACTGGAAACCCCGGGTGTGGGGCCGCGTCTTTGGCCACATCTGGTGGCTTGCGCAAGGGCGTGAGCAGGAGCCCGAAGAGCGCATGCGTCTGGCCACCGAAGAAGACCTGAAACTGACCTGACCATGAGCACCTTTTCTTGGGCACTCGCGTGCCACTCCATCGCCGGCAGCGCACCCTTTCCCAGCCTTGTGATGGGTGACCGGGTGTTGGCCTTGCATGCCTTGCAAGATGCCGCCAAGGGTCAAGGCCTTTTTCTGGCGGGCATCGACTCCACATTGGGCGTGTTCGAGCATTGGGAGCACAACCATGCGGTGATCGATCGGCTGGTGGGACAGATCCTGGGTGGTCAATGGCCCGAACTGCAAGCGCGCAGTGTGTCGGCGTCCTTGCTGCGCACCCACGCCCCCATTCCTGTGCCCAGGCAAATTTTCTGTACGGGTGCCAACTACCGCTCACACGTGCTGCAACTGGCTTTTGACCAAACCGACAGTGTCGGTGCAGGCAATACCCCCGAGGAAAGGCTCGCCATTTCTGCCCAAAAAATGGACGAGCGGGCCAAAAACGGTTTGCCCTACGCGTTTGTCAAACTGCCCAGCGCGGTTCAGGGACCTTTTGACCCGATTGTCCTGCCCCAGGGTGTGGCCAAACCGGACTGGGAGCTCGAGCTTGTCGTGGTCATCGGGCGGACCGCACGCCATGTGCACCGCGACCAGGCCTTGTCCTTCGTGGCTGGCTACACCATCGGCAATGACATCAGCGCGCGCGATCGCCTGTACCGGCACGATTTGCGCACCATCGGCACCGACTGGATGTCGTGCAAATCTGCGCCTTCCTTTCTGCCGCTGGGGCCTCACATCGTGCCCGCTGCACAGCTGACCTCACCCCAGGACCTGCAAATTCAGCTGCGCCTGAACGGCCAGCTGATGCAGGACGCCAACACCTCGGAAATGATTTTCGACATTGCCCGTCAAATTGAATACCTGAGCTCCCGGGTGACACTCTGGCCGGGTGACCTGGTGCTCACCGGCTCTCCGGCGGGTAACGGCACGCATTACAAGCGCTTCCTGCAAGAGGGGGATGTGCTGTCGGGATCGATCCAGGGCATTGGTGAAATCCGCAATCCCTGCCTCTCGGAAAGACTGGTTTGAAGGGGCGTGGGTCGCCCGCTGGCCCACTGGCGGGCACTGGCATGACCGGCCTGAACAGCCCCATTTTCAGACCACAGCCAGGGCAGCCCGTGGACCGGGCGAAATTGACACTGTCCCGACCCGACACCAGCGTGTCGCACCCAAGGAAGCAACATGAGATTTGACCGTGATTTCACGCATTGGCCCATTGGTCTGCACAAGGTGGCTGAGGACGTTTATGCCTATGTGCAGGGCAACGGTCCGTATGGCAATGCCGGCTTCAGCAACGCCGGTTTCGTGGTCGGTCCGGAGTACGTGGTGGTGATCGATACCTTGGGGACCAACTCCATGCACGATGGATTCATCCAGGCCATCCGCAGCGTCACGTCGCTGCCCGTGGGGCTGGTGATCATCACCCACCACCATGTGGACCATGTTCTGGGCACCCACCGGTTCATGCCCGCGCGTGTGATTTGTCACCGGCAGTGTCGGGCCCACATCGCTGCGGGTCGAGACACCATGGTTCAGCGCTGGCGCAATATGCGGCCATTGTTGGCCCCAGACCTGGAGGAAATTCCCGTGGTGGTGCCCGACATCACGTTCGAGGACCGCCTCAGCATCCATCTGGGCGAGCGCGAACTGCAGGTGTTTCACCCCGGTCTGGCACACACCGACGGCGATGCCGCCGTGTACCTGCCACAAGAACGTGTGTTGTTCACAGGGGATCTGTTCTTCAACCAGGTCTGCCCAGCCGCCTTCCAGGGCAGCGTGAAAGGGTGGATGGCCGCTGTGCAAGGTTTGCTGGCCTTGGACACCGAGGTGATCGTGCCGGGACACGGGCCCATCGCCGACGCCGCCGCGCTGCGTGACATGGGGCGCTACCTGCAGCTGATCCAGGAAGGCAGTGAGCAGGCCTTTGCGCGGGGACTGAGCCCCGAAGAGGCCTTCGCCCAAATGGAGCTGGGATCGTTTCGCCAGTGGTTTGATACCGAGCATCGCCTGCTGCAGGACATCCAACGCGTGTACGAGAGTCTGAAAAGCCCAACCGACAGCCAAACCTGATTCTGGGAGGTGGTATGAGAGAGGATGACTTTGACCGCGGGCTGGCGCAGCGGCGCAGCGTGTTGGGTCATGAATGGGTGGAGAAAGCCACCGCTGGCGCCACGGCATTCACCGCCCAGTGGCAGGAATTCATCACCCGCACCGCCTGGCACGCTGTTTGGGGGCACGAGGGCCTGGACACCGAGACCCGACGTTTGCTCGCCATGACATCGATGCTGGCTTTGGGGCGCTGGGAAGAATTTGAGATGCATGTCCATGCGGCACTCAAGGCCGGCATGCCCGAATCATCGCTGCAGGACATGCTTCGCCTGGCGGCCGTCTACTGTGGTGTCCCCGCCGCCAACAACGGTTTTCGCATCGCAGCACAGGCCTTGGTTGCGCAAGGACGCCCATCGCCACCTCAGCCACTGACGCCCGAGTGGCGTGAGCGAAGCTTTCAGACCTTCAGCCAACCGCAAACCCAACTGCGGGTGCAAGGGCCGGAGACAGGTCGGCCTGTGGTCCTGTGCCATGCGCTGGGACTGGATCTGACGATGTGGACAGGGCTGGCGCGTCACCTGGCTGCGCAAGGTCATGCGGTGTTGCGTTACGACCTGCAGGGCCATGGGGCATCTTTGATGGGGGATGCCGTCGGCATCGACGCGCTGGTTGAAGATGCTGCACGCGTGGTTCAGGAGTGGGGCCGCGGTCCGGTGGTGTTCGTTGGACTCTCCTTGGGCGGAATGGTGGCCCAAGGCCTGGCCATCCGTCACCCCCAGCTGGTGAGCGCGTTGGTGCTGGCCAACACCGCTGCAGGCTACCCTGAGGCTGCACGTGCGGCTTTCAAGTCGCGTGCAGCCTTGGTGCGCAAGAGCGGCATGGCCGGTGTGATCGACGAAGTGCTGCCGCGCTACCTGTCGTCTGCCTTCATGCAACGCGAGCCTGAAGCTGCAGCGGCTTTGCGCGCCCAACTGCTGCGTTGCCCATCCGCGGGCTACGCAGCCTGCTGTGAGGCCCTCGCCACAGTCGACTGGCACGACAGCTTGGACCACATCAGGGTTCCCACATGGGTCGTTTCCGGCGCCCATGACCAGGCTTCACCCACGGCCTTGCAGCAAGCGCTGGTGCAGGGCATTCGGGATGCACAGCACTCGGTTTTGCCCTGTGCCCATTTGCCGACTTTGGAAGCACCTGTGGAATTCATGCAGCAGCTGGACAGATTCCTGGCCCATGCCATGGGCCTTGACCGGTGACCCTCGTGCGGGCACGGGCATGCGTCCGGCGCCACCGACGCTGCGGGCCCCAGCGCAGGCCCCTTGTGGAGTCCAATAACCCCATGGTTTTTTGAATACCGTGAGCGACGGGAACTGCTGATATCATTTTTTCAATTCAGCGCATGGCTTTGCCATGGTCAAGCCGCCATGTGCCCCTTGGGGCATGCACCAACGGCCCCGTCTTTTTTCCCTTCTCACGCCAAGCAGCCATGAACCTGCAGAAACTGGACCTCAACCTCCTCGTTGCGCTCAACGTGCTGTTGACGGAGCAAAGCGTGACACGGGCAGCACAGCGCATTTTTTTGAGCCAGCCTGCCATGAGTGGCGCGCTGACGCGTTTGCGCGAGCATTTTCAGGACGAGTTGATCACCCGGGTCGGTCGCTCCATGGTGCTGACGCCGTTCGGTGCCCAATTGGCGCCTCAGGTTTCGGAATTGCTGGCCCGCATTGGGCATGTGATCGGTCATCGGCCCTTCTTTGACCCCATGCATTCGGACCGTGAATTCGTGATCGTGACCTCCGAATACCTGCTGGCTGTTTTCATGCCGCATGTGACGGCACGTTTGGCCGCCGAAGCGCCCGGGGTGACCCTGAACCTCCAACTCAGGAGCCAGGACCATGAGCAGCGCATGCTCACAGGCCAGATTGACATGGCCTTGACCATCAGTGGCTTGGCCTTGCCGGCCCACCCCACCACACCGCTGTTTCTGGATGAATATGTGTGTGTGGCTTGGCAGGGCAACACACGCATTGGCCAGCAACTCACACTGGAAGACTTTCTGGCGTCCAGCCATGCGGTCAGGCTGATGCCCCGCGACCACTCGTTCACCCTCGAAGAAGTTTGGCTGAACGCACAAGGTCACCGACGCAAGGTGGCGCTCAGGGTTCCCACTTTCGATGCTTTGCCTCGGCTCATTGTGGGCACGCATTTGATTGCGCCCATGCAGCGGCGCCTGGCCGAAATCAGTGCCCAGAGTCAGCCGATCAGGATCTTGCCGCATCCGGCGAACATCCCACCCCTGGTGGCGGTCTTGCAATGGCCTTCGTTCCGTGAAAACGATCCTGGCAATCAGTGGCTCCGGTGGTTGTTTCAGGACACCGCGCTCAAGCTGTTCGGTCCGCCGCCGTCACTGCCGGTGACGCATGCCAAGCCTTGAGGTGTCTGTGTTGTGCGTCAGATGGGCTCGCGCAGCAACTCCAATGTCCGGGTGCTGAGGCCGACGATGTCTTCGTTCGGGTCTGGGCGGTTGTCCCAGGCTTGCAATTGCCATCGACCGATTTGCAGGGAATTCTCGATGATCATCCGACAGCGCGCATAGCGACGCTGGGTGAAACTGTGCAAAGCGTTTTGCATGCCATCGACATGCACCAGGGACTCGGTCAGCACGACCGCGTCCTCAAAGGCCATGGACGCGCCCTGTGCGGTGTGCGGCGTGGTCGCATGTGCCGCATCGCCCAAGAGCACGACCCGTCCTGAATGCCATGGTGGCGGCATCAGCATCGGCTCCAGGGGGCTGTAAACAATGGCCTCGGAGGGGGGCAGGTCCTGGGCCAGCTCCTGGATCAGTCCGCCATATCCCGACAGGCGTTCGGCCAGCAGTTCCCGAAGTTTTGAGCGCGCCATGCGTGGATTCCCGGGCTCTGCCACCAGCAACAACAGGTACATCTTCTGGGCGTTCAAGGGGATCAAGCCAGCCTGTGTCTTGGCACCCCGGTACATCACCGCACAGGTGATATCCTGCGGGCGCGCTGCCGTGAAGCGCCAACAGGATTGGCCCATGTACAGAGGTTCTGGGTGACCTGGAAACACCATGTTGCGGATTTGTGAGCGCAAGCCGTCTGAACCCACGACCAGATCGTGGCACGAGGCGGTGCCGTCATCCAGGGTCACGTGGACCCGGTCCGGCTCTTGGACCAGTGACTGGACTTTCACGCCGAGCCGCACCTCCACACCCAGCCGAAGTGCCTCATCCCGAAGTATCTGGTGCAGCACGGGCCGCAGCATGCCGGTGGATGCCGCAAACCTCTCGTTGGACAGATTGGGTTTGGTGCGCTCGCGGACCAAAACACCGTTGTGGTCACAGTAGCGCGTCGTGGAGTAGGGAAAACCGGCTTCAAGGCATCGCTCTGCCAGACCCAGACTGTCGAGTGCGCGCAGCGCATTGGACTGCAGGATGATGCCCACGCCATACACCCCCCACTCGGGGTTGGCCTCGACGATCCGGGGCTGCCAGCCTTGTCGTGCCAGCGCGATGGACAAGGACAGGCCTGCAACACCACCGCCAACGATCAGAATGTTTTTTCCCATGTGCCGCCCAAGAATGCGAAGCCGATCCGATTCGCCATGGCTTATCCTAGGTGCGGATCTGTCGAATGGAAAATTGTTCGTCCCGATACAACCAATCGGGCGAACCAATGAAAAGTCGCGCCACCCACAACGCCAGATCGATGATGGGTGGCCCATAATGGACCATCCAGCATCGTGATCGGGTTTGGGGCGCTTTGCGCATGCTGTGGCGCTCTGGCCAACTGGGTGGCGGCTTGGACAGGTCATGGTGCAATGGCGCCAGCAAATGGTCGTCTGCCCCAGCACCGGCACCGCTGACGGGTTTGAAACATCGAACAAGCGACGCATCTCATTTCAGAATCCCCTCATGACAAGAGGCCATGGCATGACTGAAGAAATTTTCACCTGCGGGATCACTTCCGCAGCCCAACCCGGCACCCGCCTTGTGCATGGCCACCGGTCTTTGGTGATCGACATGCATTGCCACATGCTGGTGACCCAGGCCGAAGAAGCCGCCCTGCCTCACCGTCCCAAGGTGCCAGAACCCACCCAGCGCTTTTCTTCACCCGAGTCTCGGCAGGTCAGTGGCGAGATGCTGGCTCGGATCCGCGAGCGGATCACGGGCGTGGACCGCCGCCTGGCTGAAATGGACGCTGCCGGCATCGACATTCAGGTGCTCTCTCCAGCGCCGAACCACTATTGCTACTGGGCCGAGGAAGAGCTGGGTCTGGAGCTGGCCCGCTGTGTGAACAACCACCTCGCCGAGGTGGCTGCTTCTCATCCCGACAGGCTGATGGCTTTTGCCACAGTGCCTCTGCAATCGCCCCGGTCAGCGGTGGCCGAGCTGCAGCGCTGTGTCAGAGACCTGGGCATGCGTGGTGTCGAAATTTCCTCCAATGTCAACGGTGAAGAGCTTTCCGATCCGCGATTTCGCCCTTTTTTCGCGGCGGCCGAAGAACTCGGTGTGGTGGTTTTCATGCACCCCTCGGGGTTCACCGGTGGTGAGCGGCTGTCGAACTACCACCTGAACAATGTGATCGGCAACCCTCTGGACACCACCGTGGCGCTCTCCCACCTGATCTTCAGTGGGACCCTGGACCGCTATCCTGGTTTGAAGCTTTTGCTCGCGCATGGCGGTGGCTTGATGCCGGCCTATTCGGGCCGCTTTGACCATGCCCATCACGCCAGGAGGGACTGCAGGCACTGCCAGCACCCCCCCAGCCATTACTTGCGTCGCACGTTTTTTGACACGGTGGTTTTCGACCCAGAACAGCTTCGCTTCCTGGTTCGCCAATTTGGCGCTTCTCAGCTCTTGGCAGGCACCGACTTTCCTTATGACATGGAAGAGGCCGCCTTGATCGATTTTGTGTGCCGTGCAGGGCTGACGGACACCGAGACACGCGACATCCTGGGCATGAACGCTGCGCATTTGTTAGGCCTTGACCCTGAGCAGGCGATGGCGCGCGCACGGGGGGCACGGCCTTGATGTCGAGCGCCCCAAGCCGACTCAGGCCCTGGGCACCGGGACCGTCTCACTGAGACTCTGCAGCGCCACTGTCTTTGACGATGCGGGACCAGCGCGAATGCTCAGCACGGATGAACCGATCGAGCTCGTCGACGGACATCTGAAGCGGCTCATCGGGGGCGATGGCGGAAGCAAAAGTCGGGTTGGCTGTGACGGCCTGCAGCGCTTTGCGAAGTGCATCCAGCCTGGCCGGTGGCGTGCCAGCGGGCGCCATCACCGCGTTCCAGATGGTCAGTTCGTAACCAGGGACTCCCGCATCGTGGATCGAGGGCCAGTCGGGCATGTTGGGAAAACGGGAACGGCTCGTCGCACCGAGCACCCGCACCTTGCCCGAAGCACTGAGTGACACATAATTGCCAGCCGCATCGATCAGCATGTCGATCCGATCGCCCAGCAAATCGGTCTGGGCCGCAGCGGAGCCCCGGTAAGGAATGTGCAGCAGATCAATGCCCGCCATGGACGCCAGCATGGCACCCGCGAGATGGCTGGAGGTGCCAACGCCAGCCGATCCGTAACTGAGTTTGCCTGGGTTGGCCTTGGCGCGCGCGATCAGCTCTCCCACCGTGCGGACCTGCAGACCCGGACGCACGGCGAGCACATTGGTGGTCCGTGACCCGCCGCCAACAGGCACCAGATCTTTCAAGGAGTCGTAGGGGATTTGCTTGTAAATGTGCGGGTTGATGACCAGCGTCCCCATGGCCCCCATCAGCAGGGTATGCCCATCGCGCGGGGCGTTCAAAACCGCCTGCACACCGACCACACCCCCTGCACCTGTGATGTTTTCAACGATCACGGTGCCCTTGAGCTGTTCGCTCATGCGGTCGGCAATCTGGCGAGCCAGTTTGTCGAAAGAGCTGCCAGCCTGGAACGGAACGACCAGGCGAATCTGTCGTTCAGGAAAAGCCTGGGCGGGCCCCGCCAGCAGGGATATCGCCAAAGCCAAGGTACCGGCTACGCCGAATGCGATGCGTTTCATGCGTTGTCTCCGTTGCGCTCTTGTGGAATGTCCAAGATGTTAGGGCAGCGATGGCGATCAGGCCAATCGATTTGGTGGATGAATGGGATTTCCCGGACCGATGTCATCTGGGCTCACATCCGGTGCGGTGATCGAATCGATCGGTTCAAACGATGAACGAGCCCCTCTGGTGGCGCTAAGATGGACCGGACAGCCGTCCATCCCGGACGCGCCCTGCACAAAGTCCTCACCATGATCGACGAAACGCACGATCCCCACAGCGAGACTTGGGTAGAGTCCGCTCAGGAACACCCGGATTTCCCATTGCAGAACCTGCCATGGGGACGGTTCATGCCGGCAGACGGTCGGCCTCGGACCGGCATGGCCATTGGCGAGCAGATACTGGATCTGAACAGGATGGCCTCGCTGGAGTTGCTGCAGGGCGAGGCCATGGAGGCCCTGCAAAAAGCGCTTCAAGAACCCATCGGTCTTGATGCGGGTCAGCGCCTGGCCTTGCGCCGCGCTGTGTTCGATCTGCTCCGCGTGGGGGGACGTGGCTCGGATCGGGCGCGTGCCCAGCGTGAACATCTGCTGCACGATGCGAAGGCTTGCACCATGCTCTTGCCGGCCAGGATCGGCAGCTTCTCGGATTTCAATGCGGGGATTCACCACACCATGAATGGCCGGCAGATGCGCGGCGATGGCGGTGGCGTTTTGCCCCGCAATTACCACCATGTGCCCATCGCCTACCATGCCCGCTCATCCTCTGTCTGCCTGTCGGGAACGCCCGTGCGCAGGCCGCTTGGACAAACCCTGGCGAAAGGGGCCGACAAGCCGGTGTATGGTCCGGTGCAGTGGCTGGACATCGAACTCGAATTGGGGATCTGGATAGCCCGTGGCAATGAACTGGGTGAGACGATACCGATTGAGGACGCTGCAGACCACATTGCCGGTTACTGTCTGCTCAATGACTGGTCTGCCCGTGACATCATGGCCTGGGAGATGGACCGGCTGGGACCGTTTCTTGGCAAGAGTTTCGCCACCACGATTTCAGCATGGGTGATCAGCCCCGAGGCCCTGGCCCCCTTTCGCAGGGCCGCATATGCCCGTGATTCCGCCGATGAGCCCTTGCAGCACCTTCTGGGGCCAGAAGACCAGCGCCATGGTGCACTCGACCTGCAACTGGCGGTGGACATGCGCTCCAGGTCACAGCGAGATGCGGGCGAGCCCCGCCACCGGGTGGTCACCAGCAGCACTGCCTACCTCTACTGGACACCTGCGCAAATGGTGTGTCACCACGCTTCCAATGGCTGCAATTTGGAGCCGGGCGATTTGCTGGGCACCGGCACCATCTCGGGGCCGGAACCTCAGATGTTCGCCTCTTTCCGTGAGCGCAGCCGGATCGGCACTGAGCCGTTTCGCATGGGCCAAGAATTGCGCTGCTGGGCAGAAGACGGTGACGAGATCGCCTTGAGTGCCTGGGGGAATCGGGAAGGCTATGCCCAAATCGGTTTCGGTCCGTGCCAGGCGGAAATCATGCCCGCGACGACAGGACCTTCAACCAAAGCAGACACCCGCCCTTGAGGCTGGGCGCACAAGGGCAGGCTTGTCTCGGACGGTGCAAGTCCCAGTGCTCGTCCTTGTCCAGCGCTGGTGCAAGTGAGCGGGTTCAACACCCGAGTGGGCTGAGCTGAACCCTCAGCCAGGGCAAGGCATCAGCCGCCGGTGGCGTCCTTGATGCATTTCTTGGTGAAGCTGTTTTTGGCTGCACCGGCCAGCTTTTTCTCGGTGGCCTGGGCTTCGCAGGTGGCGGTGGCTGCGGCAAGGGCGGCTGCAGCATCTTTTTCACATTTCTGGACAAAGCTGTTTTTGGCTGCACCCGCCAGTTTTTTTTCGGCCGCTTGCGCCTCACAGGTGGCGGCAAAGGCAGATGGGCTCAGGGTGAGGAGTGCCAGCGACAACATGGCGACTGATTTTTTCATGGGACTTCCGCGAAAACAAGAAAGCTGAAAAGTAACAAAATTGACAGAATTAAACAAGCGGTCTGTTTTACCATGGTCTGCCTTGTGCCCTTTCGCGCCATCAGTGGCCGGAACGCGAGGCCCACCCCTACAGACGAAGCCGCCCCATGACAGCCCACGAAACCTTTGATGCCCTTTTGCCGCTGCGCGCCGACTTGGCGCTGGCCTTGCGTGCAGCCGCCCACCAGGGCCTGAGCGAGGGCGTGTGCAACCACTTCAGCGTGGCGGTGCCCGGGCACGACGACTGGTTTTTGCTCAACCCGCGCGGCCTGCACTGGAGTGAGGTGCAGGCGGCTGACATCGTGATGTGCAACGCGGCGGGCGAGCCACTGGCGGGCCGTCACCCGGTGGAGCCCACGGCCATGTTCATCCATGCTGCGGTGCACCGCATTGCGCGCAAGCCGGTCGTGCTGCACACCCACATGCCGCACGCCACCGCGCTGACCTTGACGGCCGCCCGGGCCCTGGACACCACCCTGTCGCAGACCGCCATGCGCTTTCATGGCCGCCTGGCGGTGGACGCGCATTACAACGGGCTGGCTTTGGACAAGAGCGAGGGCGAACGCATCGCCCATGCCATGCAAGGGGCGGACGTGGTGTTCCTGGGCAACCACGGTGTGATCGTCTGCGGCGAACGTGTCGACCACGCCTACGACGATCTGTACTATTTGGAGCGCGCCTGTCAGGCGCAGGTGCTGGCGGCGGCCACTGGCTTGGCGCTGGTGCCTGTGGACGCCGCCCTGGCCGCACGTGTGGCGGCGCAAATCCAGGGTGAACGCCTGCAGTCCGAGCTCTTTTTCGCGAGTTTGCGCAGGATGGCGGTTTGAGGAAGCGGGCAGGGCAGTGGGCCACCAGCCGCTGCGATGCTCACTTGAGAACGCCTGGGTTGACCAGATGCTGCGTTTGGCCTGAGGCAAAGGCGTTCAGGTTGTCAAAAGCGGTGCCGAAGTACAGCTCGTAATTGTCGCGCTCGACATAGCCGATGTGCGGCGTGCACAAGGCCCGCGGGTGCTTGACCAGCGGGTGCTGGGCACCCAGCACCGGCTCGGCCTCGTACACATCCACCGCCGCAAAGCCCGGTCGGCCTTGTTCCAGGGCCGCCACCAGCGCGCCTTCGGCCACCAACTCGGCGCGGCTGGTGTTGACGAACAAGGCCTGGGGCCGCATCAGTGCCAAATCGGCCGCGGTGACGAGTCCGCGGGTTTGCGCATTCAGCCGAACATGCAGACTCAGCACATCGCTGCCCGCAAAAAAAGCCTGGCGCGATGGCGCGACTTCAAAACCATCGGCGCGGGCATCGGCCAAGGAGGCCTCTCGGCCCCAGACCCAGACCTGCATGCCAAAGGCCCGTCCATACTTCGCGACCTGACGGCCAATGCGGCCGTAGCTCCAAACACCCAGGCGCTGGCCGCTGAGTTGCTGGCCCAAATGGCCTTGCCATTGACCGGCCTGCAAACGGTTGACCTCGTCCACCAGATGGCGCCGACTGGCCAGCACCAGCGCCCAGGTCAGCTCTGCCGTGGCCGCGCCCGATCCACGCCCGTCGAACACCGCCACACCGCGTGCCGTGCAAGCTTCGAGGTCGATGTGCTCGGCCACCTTGCCGGTCTGGCTGATGACGCGCAGCTGCGGCAAGCGCGCCAGCAAGTCAGCGCTGATGGCGGTGCGCTCACGCGTCAACACCAGGGCATCGAAATGCTGCAGGCGTTCGGCCAGGGCGGCCATGTCGTGCAGCGTGTCATGGAAAACCGTCACCTCGTGGGCGGCCAGCTTGGAAAAACAAGCCAGGCTGCGCACGCAGTTCTGGTAGTCGTCGGGAATGGCAATGCGCAAGGGGGTCATGCGGCGGATGCTTTATTCGAGCTTGATGCCCAGTTGATCGATGGTGCGCTTCCACTGGGCCAGGTCGGACCGGATCAGTTGCTGGAATTCGGCCGGTGGCATGCCGCCCGGCTCAATGCCCTGGGCCCGGAACAGCTCGCGTACCTCGCGGCTGTCCAGCGCGGTTTTGACTTCGGCATGCAGGCGGTCGATGGTGGCTTGCGGTGTGCCGCTGCGCACCAACAAACCGTACCAGGCGCGGATGTCAAAGCCCGGATAGCCCTGTTCGGCCAGGGTCGGGACATCGGGCAGGCCCTGGAACCGGCGCGCCGGCGCCACCGCCAATGCACGCAGCTTGCCGGTCTGGATCAAGCTCAAGGCCGAACTCATGTCGAGAAACATGTATTGAATCTGCCCACCCAGCAAGTCTTGCAGCGCCGGTGCAGCCCCTCGGTAGGGCACATGCGTCACGCGGATGTCTGCACGCGAGGCAAACATGGCCCCTGCCAAGTGGGCGGATGTGCCGTTGCCCGAGGAACCGTAGGCGATGTCGTTGGGTTTGGCTTTGGCCATGGCGACCAGTTCGGCCAGATTTTTGGCCGGGAAATTCGGTCGCACCACCAGCGCATGCGGGATGAAACCGACCACGGTGACCGCGCTGAAATCGCGTGCGATGTCAAACGGGTAATTGGGCATCAGCGCCGGGTTGGTCACCGCCAAGATCGAGGGGAACATCAGGGTGTGACCGTCGGCCGGCTGGCGAGCCAATTCGGTGAAACCAATGACACCGCCCCCGCCGGGTTTGTTGTCCACGATGATCGGTTGGGCCATGGTCGTGCCCATGCTTTTGCTGATGGCGCGCGCCATCAAATCGGTCGGACCGCCTGGCGCGAAAGGCACGACGATGCGCACCGGTTTGTTGGGAAAGTCAGCCGTGGTCTGGGCTTGAAGCGAGTTGCCCAAGCCGCTGAGCGTCCCCAGCGCCACCATGAGGGCCCATGGCCGCCACAGGGGTTTGATTTTGGAAAAGAAAATCATCGTGCTGTCTCCATGGTGTGGTGTCGACCCCGAGATGCTGGCCGGTGCTGTGTAGGGCACGCGGGGCGGAATTTCAAAGCAAGTCTAGGGGACAGGCTGCCGCCAGTCACCTGTTGGATTCCACCCCATGGAACCATCGGCTCGCCCAGCCAGGCTCGGACGGATGCGGGGTGCAGCCCTGTGCCCCGCTGGTTGGAACGACCCCGTCCCGGGGTCGTTCATCACGGCCTGAGGCACCTTCGGCAAGGCACCGAGGACCAGACGTTCAGTGGTTTTCTCTGACCGTGTTTTCGAGCCGGCCAATGCGGTCAATTTCGCAAACGATGCGATCACCGTTTTGCAGGTAGCCTTTTGCGGGCACCATGCCGTCGGTGCCGCTCCACCGCCCACCCAGCTCGGCATCGGTGGACCAGGCGGTGCCACTGGGCGTGCCGGTGATGATGACCATGCCAGGGCGCAGGGTGACGTTGACCGAGAAGAAGTGCACCAGTTGCGCCACGCTCCAGATCATCTGGGATGTGCTGCTGATCTGGCGCAGTTCGCCATTGACCCATGAACGCACCATCAGGTCCTGGGGATCGCC